>OMRF01000324.1 GCA_900313435.1 uncultured Lachnospiraceae bacterium
ATAACAAGAAATCATTGGTTTTGATCCGAAAGTATGTAATGGAAAGATTTCTTGAGAGAATATCAGTTTCGCCATACAGGAGGAATTATTTGAATATCCGGGAATACGCATCATGATGGTGGGAATGCTCGATAAAATGCGAACACCGCTTAAGATTGATGTTTCTACGGATGATGTGATTACCCCGGGAGAGATAGAGTACGAGTATCCGTTGTTGTTTGAAGAACGTAGCATTTCCATTCTTTCCTATAACCTTGAGACGCTCCTGGCAGAGAAACTTGAAACAGTATTAAGTCGATCAGTAGCGAATACACGGATGAGAGATTTTTATGATTTGGCGATACTCACGTCCGGAGCATATAGGGAATATGATGTTCAGGTTCTTCGCGAAGCGCTGAATGCAACTTCAGAAAAGAGAGGAACAATCGGGCTGCTTGAGAGACGGATGAGTATAATGGAACAAATTCAAAATGATTTGGATTTGCAGCATATATGGAGTGAGTATCAAAAGAATTATGATTACGCAGAGATGTTCAGCTGGGAAGATGTTATTAGGGCTGTTTCAGGGTTGTTTGATCGGATAGGATACTGAGTACCTTCAGGAATGCTTCATGGAGCAACACTGATCATTCTGCTGAAAAAATGCAAGGCGCCTTTTGTAGTGGGGTTAAGATGTAATGGCGTTTTTCCTGAATAGGTCTGAGAGAGAGATTTGCCAGGCAGACTGCAACCTTATCAGAAAGGAGGAAACCAATTATGATGACAGCATTCGTAATTATGGGAACAGCCTCGATTGCAGTATCTGCAGGACTGGCAATCCTCAAGCATTTCGTTAAGTAATACAACAGAGTTCACATAGACAAATAAATTTTAAGATTTTACTTGAAAAAAATTTTTAATTCAATTAGCCTTTTCTTAGGACGTCCGAATCTTTCCTAAGAGGAGGCTTTTGATTATGAATAAAGAACAACTACATAGGTACATTTCTGAGAACATCGGAAATGAAAGCAATATATGTCAGATCTATGCCATCAAAGACAGCGATGTGGTACTTGATGATTGCTGGCATGGCTTTAGAACTCTGGATGCCATGAATGTCAATTCCGTAACCAAAGGTGTTATGGGGCTACTTACCGGAATCGCATTGGATAACGGTTACATCAGGAATCTGGATCAGAAGGTGATGGAGTTTTTCCCTGATTATTCTGTAAAACGTGGGGAGAAGACCATATACGATGTCACAATCAGGCATCTGCTTACTATGACAGCTCCATATAAGGGAAAGTCAGAACCCTGGAAGAAGGTGTGTACTTCACAGAGCTTTACGGTAGCGATACTTGATTATCTTGGAGGACGTAATGGAATCACAGGTGAGTTCAGGTATGCCACGCTTGGTATTCAGATACTTACCGGAATAATCGAGAAAGCAACCGGTGAGAAATGTATAGAGTTTGCCAACAAAAACCTATTTGAGCCACTGGGACTTCCGAAGCGAATACCACATGGTGACAGTTCTAAAGAAGATCAGTTTTATTTCTTCATGAACAAAAATCCCAGGAAATACGAGTGGTACACTGATCCTCAAGGCAGTGTTACCGCCGGCTGGGGATTATGCATGTCGGCAAAAGACATGGCTGTGATCGGTGCGATGGTGCTAGGCGATGGCTTGTATAATGGGAAAAGAATTATCTCAAAAGAATACCTGAAAGACATGTTGGCACCTCACATTAAGCTTGGTGAGCGATTTGGCTTCATGAACTATGGCTACTTATGGTACAAGCCCTACGATGACAAAGAGGTATATGCCGCGATTGGCGACAGCGGAAATATTATCTATATAAACAAAGATGTAAACGTATCTGTGGGAATTACAGGTACATTCAAGCCAAGGATTTTCGACAGAGTCGATTTTATTGAGCGAAAAGTATTGCCGGTGATTGATGAATGATTGTCGATTATAGCCTGACTGCTCAGCAAAGCAGCCTGATCGAGCAGAGAGATCTGCTAACGGAAAAACTTAAGAACTTGTCGGGAAAAGTATATCCGAATGATCCCTGTCCGTGCGGAGGCGGCAGGAAGTACAAGAAATGCTGCGGACGGCATACATCATAAGGGAAGAATAATAAGA
>OMRF01000312.1 GCA_900313435.1 uncultured Lachnospiraceae bacterium
AAAACATGAGAGAAAAGCTGCTTGAGATCCTGAACAACGTAAATGATGGTGTTGAGTATGAGGAGGAGACTTCACTCATAGACGACCATCTCATCGATTCCTTCGGACTCATAACCATAGTAGCGGAGATAGAGGCTGAGTTTGATGTAAAGATCACACCCACCGACATGCTTCCCGAAAACTTCAATTCAGTGGATGCAATGCTTCAGATGATCGAAAGAAAGAAGGCCTGATGGGCGGGAAAATGTATTCGGGGGCATTCTACTGCTTCATTTTTCTCCCCATTTCGATCATTATATATGCCCTCACCCCGAGAAGGTTCAGAGGAAAGGTCTTAACGATACTAAGCCTTTTCTATTTCTACATACTGAGCCAATTCCTGGTACTCGTTCCGATCATTACGATCATAGTGACACACTTTGCGGCGAAGCTCATTGAGAAGAAGAAAAAGAAGGTATTCTTCTTTGTACCTTTTATACTTCTTTTCGGGGCTTTAGCCTGCTTTAAGTATTTCCCTCTGGGACTTACCGCGCCCATAGGGATATCTTTCTATACCATGGCGGCAGCAGGCTATCTTCTGGATGTCTACTGGAAGAGGACAGAGACTAATGAAAAGCTTGAGCATACAGCCCTTTTCCTCACCTTCTTCCCGGTCATAGTTGAGGGTCCCATACTCCGGCAGCCCGAGATCAGGGAGACGCTTTTCAAATTTGACAACATCTCTCTTATCAATATTGAAAAGGGTGTTGTCAGGATAGGCTGGGGACTCTTTAAAAAGCTTATCATAGCAGACAGGTTGTCTGTAGCCGTAGGCACGGTATTTAACAATTATCAGAATTATCACGGTTTCATGATCGTTATGGCCGCGATAATGTATACGTTCCAGCTCTATCTTGAATTCTCCGGAGTAATGGATATCGTCATTGGCTCGGCAAACTGCTTCGGGATCAAGCTTCCCGAGAACTTCCGTCAGCCCTTCTTTTCAGAGGACGCGTCGGACTTCTGGAAGCGCTGGCATATCTCTCTCGGTGCCTGGTTCAGGGAATACATTTTCTATCCCATATCCGTATCCGGTGTAGTGAAAAAATGGATGGTCTTCGGAAGAAAGAGATTCGGGAGATGGTTCACGAATTTTGTGGTCTCCGTCCTCTGCCTCTTCCCTGTCTGGCTCTGCAACGGTATCTGGCACGGCAGCGGAGATAATTTCATCTTTTACGGGATGTACTACTTCGTGCTGATCCTCTTTGAGACCTCCACGAAGCAGCCATGGCATAAACTTATGAAAAAGATCGGCGTGAATGTCAAGGCGCCATGGTACATCGCGATAAGGACAGTGAAGGTTCTGGCCCTGATCTTCCTGGGAGAGACTATCTTCAGGGCGAATAATCTCACAGAGGGTCTTCAGATGATCGGAAGCATATTTACCGGCGGCTTCTTTGACGGCGTATCGGCGCAGGCCTTCCTCGATCTGAAGATTGACGCGATGGATTATCTCGCGATCATCTGCGGGCTTGTTGTGGTATTTATCGTGGATCTTTTGAAGGAAAAGAACAAATTTGATCTCGAAAAGCTCTTTACCATGAAGACTGCGGCAAGGTGGGCTATATGCTATGCGCTCATCTTCTCCGTGATAATATTCGGGGCTTACGGCGATGGCTACGGTGACGTGGCGCTGATCTACGCAGGCTTCTAAAGGGACGTCAGTAAAGGAATCGGAGGTATTATCTGATGACAAAAAATGGCTTTGACAGCGATATGTATCTGAAGATGCAGTCCGAGCAGATCAGAAAGAGGATAGGAGAGTTCGGAGGAAAGCTGTATCTTGAATTCGGTGGAAAGCTTTTTGATGACTTCCATGCTTCCAGGGTGCTGCCCGGTTTTCATCCCGACAGCAAGATCCATATGCTCAAGGAGTTGAAGGATCAGGCAGAGATAGTAATGGCGATAAACGCCGGAGACATTGAAAAGAACAAAGTCAGAGGCGACCTTGGGATCACCTATGATATGGATCTTCTTCGCCTGGTGGATGCGTTTACCCAGGAGGGACTCTTCGTAGGTTCCGTCGTCCTTACCCAGTTTGCGGGGCAGCCCTCGGCAATAGCTTATGAGAAAAAGCTGAAGGCCCTCGGACTCAAATGCTACAGGCATTACCCCATTCCCGATTATCCTTCGGATATAGCTTTGATAGTCTCCGATGAAGGCTTCGGGAGAAATGATTATATCGAGACAACGCATCCCCTTGTGGTGATCACCGCTCCGGGACCCGGCAGCGGAAAGATGGCGACCTGCCTTTCCCAGCTCTATCACGAAAACAAGAGAGGCGTGAAGGCGGGCTATGCGAAGTTTGAAACCTTCCCTATCTGGAATCTTCCGCTGAACCATCCTGTGAATCTGGCCTATGAAGCAGCCACAGCCGATCTTTCCGATGTGAACATGATAGACCCCTTCCATCTTGAGGCCTACGGTGAGACCACGGTGAACTACAACCGGGATATAGAGGTATTTCCCGTTTTAAACGCCATGTTTGAAAAGATCCAGGGTGTCTCTCCCTACAAGTCACCCACTGACATGGGCGTCAACATGGCGGGGAAGTGCATAGCGGATGATGAAGTTGTCCGTGCCGCAGCCTGCCAGGAGATAATCAGGCGTTATTACAGCGCTCAGTGCGAATTCAGAAAAGGTAATGCGGGAGATGGTCCCGTGAAGACGATAGAGCTTCTGATGAAGAAGGCCGGTATATCCGTGGCTGACAGACCGGTGGTTGCAGCAGCTAATATCAAAGCAGAGCAGACGGGCGGCCCCGCAGCCGCGATCGAGATGGCGGACAAAAGGGTGCTTACCGGAAAGACCTCACCTCTGCTTGGTGCTACAAGTGCCCTGCTCCTCAATGCGCTTAAGGACTTTGCGGGGATAGATGATGAGGTGGATCTCATGCCCTCTGATATCATCGAGCCCATGATGAATATGAAGAGGGACTGCTTAAATGACAATTCTCCCCTTCTCCATCTGAACGAGATATTGATCGCGCTTTCGGTCACAGCGGTGAATAACGCTAACGCAAAAAAGGCGCTGGAATGCGTTCCTATGCTTTCGGGGCTTGAAGCGCATTCCTCGGTCATCCTTTCTACAGTGGATTCAAACGTCCTGAAAAATCTCGGCATCAATATGACCTGCGAGCCGCAGTACGAGACCAGGAAGCTCTATCACAAGTGAGAGGGCGACCTTTCCGATGAAAGAAGATAAAGCTCTTACCACCCAAAGAAAAAGTGCAGTTGTAAGCGACATGACAACAGGATCGCCTATGAAGCTGATCCTGTCTTTTGCCCTGCCCCTTCTCGGAGGAATGCTCTTTCAGCAGTTCTATAGTCTGGTGGATACTCTGATAGTCGGACGTTTTTTGGGCCTCGATGCCCTCGCCGGTGTAGGCTCCACAGGCTCCATCAATTTCATGATAATCGGCTTTGTGATGGGTGTCGCCAACGGCTTCGCGATCCCCATCTCACAGCGTTTCGGAGCGAAGGACTATGACGGCGTGAAAAGATTTTATTTTCACGGAGCTGTTCTGACAGCCATTCTTGCTGCGGTCATGACGGTATTGGTATGCGTCTTTTCAAAGGCGATCCTTATTGCCATGAATACTCCGGAGAATATCTTTGATTATGCCTATTCCTACATCTTCACGATCTTTCTCGGAATACCGGTGATATACCTTTACAATTATACTTCATCAGCCATCAGGGCTCTGGGGGATTCAAAGGCTCCGGTAGTATTTCTCGTCATAGCCTCGGTGATCAATATAGCGCTTGATCTTACCTTCATTCTCGTTTTCAATATGGGCGTCATCGGTGCCGCGCTTGCTACCGTCGTCTCCCAGGCTGTGTCCGGTATTCTCTGTGTCATCTATATCAAGAAGAAGGTTCCCTATCTTCACGTGGAAAGGGGAAAGCATACAAAAACGAGAAAGGGTTATTTCAAGATCCTTCTGTCTACGGGACTCCCCATGGGGCTTCAGTATTCCATCACGGCCATAGGCTCAGTCATACTCCAGACAGCCGTGAATTCTCTTGGTTCCATGATAGTTGCCGCAAATACGGCGGCGCTCCGTGTCACTATATTCTTCTCCTGCCCCTTTGAGGCTCTTGGCGCTACCATGACAACTTACGGCGGTCAAAATGTGGGAGCCAACAAGGGAGAGCGGCTGAATCCCGGACTCAAGGCTGCCAGCATCCTCGGCATCATCTATTCCATAATAGCTTTTCTGATCCTGTTCTCCTTCGGAAGGCAGCTGACGGGGCTCTTTGTGGAAGCAGATGTTGCAAACAGGGCAGAGGTCATGGAGAATGGCTGGATCTATCTTACGATCAATTCCGCGTTCTACATACTGCTCACGTTCGTTAACGTAGTCCGGTTCCTGATACAGGGAATGGGCTTTTCGGGAATTGCGGTCTTTGCCGGCGTAATGGAGATGATAGGACGGGCGGCAGTGGCCTTTATCGCGGTTCCTTTGTTCGGCTATCCGGGCGCCTGCTTCGCGAGCCCCATCGCATGGTTGCTTGCTGACATATTCCTGTTCACGACTTATTACCACTGCAGGAAAAAGGTTCTGGCACGGTCGGCCTCTCCTTCCGCGCCATAGCGTTTTGGACCACTGACCCCGTCCCGGGGGTCCATTGGGTCCATTTTTATAAGAAAGGCGGTTTAATATGGATTATCTTGATATCTTCTGGCTCGTTCTTATGATACTGATGCTGGTATTCGAACTTGCTACGGTAGGACTCACGACCATATGGGTTGCGGGGGGCTCTCTCGCCGCGCTGATAGTCTCGTTATTAAACGGCCCGCTTTGGCTCCAGATCGTCATCTTTCTCGCTGTTACCTTTTTGCTCCTTTGGTTTACGAGACCTCTTGCCGTCAAATACTTAAACTCAAAAAAGATGGCGACGAATTACGAGGCTACGAAGGGCAAGGAGGTCCTTGTTCTGGAACGGGTTGATAATATCGCTGAAACGGGGAAGGTGCGGCTTGACGGAATGGAGTGGACTGCAAGATCCGTTGAGAATGACATTACCTTTGAGGAGAATGAAAAGGCCTTTGTAAAGGACGTTTCGGGCGTTAAACTCATGATCGTCAAGGAAAAACCTGAATAAACCACAATTTTTTCAAAATAATTGTGGTTGAAACTAATAGTTGAAACATATTACAATTGCATCCGATGGTTTTGTATTATTGACCGGAGGATGCTTTTTTTATGTTCATAGGAAGATCTGAAGAATTATTCAAATTGCGGGAATTCGCGAAAGACCTGTCTGACCAGAGGAGGCTTTTTGTTCTGAAGGGAAGGCGCGGTATAGGAAAGACTTCTCTTTTGAAGGAATTCTTAAAGGATAACAAAGGACTTTATTTTTGCGCCTATCCCACGACGGATGATGACGAGGAGGATCTTCTCGAGGCGGAATTTTTCACGGCTACCGGAAGGCGGGTTTATCAGGAGGGGGAAGAAAAAGAGGTATCTCTTTCCGGCAGATTTACGCGGCTTCTTACTCTCGTTGAAAAAGAGGCCGGGGGTGAGGAGTTCACCCTCGTGATAGATGATGCTCCTTCACTTATGCACGCTGACAGCGTTTTTGAAGATGTGCTCTATGACTTTGTGATGGAAAGATGGGCGGACTCTAAGATCAGCATTATCTTTTCATGCGATTCATTTCTCTCCATGGACAAGGTGATGAGGAGTGAGAAGGGAACCAGGCGCTGGACAAAGGCTTATTCCGGAGGCATGACCTTAAAGCCCATGAGTTTTTATTCCGTTAAGGATTTTCTGACGGGAGCGTCCACAGAGGAGCAGGTCTTTTTGTACGGGCTTTCCGGCGGCATTCCGGGAGAGCTTGAGATCCTGGCGGAGGAGTACAGCACGCCTTCCACGGAGTCAGTGATCAGGCGGGGAGTGAAGGCCCTCCTCTTTTCAAAGGAGGCTGTAGGTACTCTTCCCGAGGATATCCTTGAGATCGATCTCAGGGAGAAATCCTATTACAACAGGATGCTTACGACCCTGGCCGCGGGGCATTCAAGGGTGAACGAGATAAGCGCCGCGGTGAAGAAACCCAAGGATATCGTAGTGCCTTATATGAACACCCTGATGGCACTCGATTTCGTAGTGAAGGAAAATCCTGTAACGGAGCCGAACAACAGGAGAAAGACCAGATATTCGATAGTGAATACCTTTGACCTTTTCTGGTACAGGTTTGCCGCACCTCATATGGATTATATCTATTCCGGAAGGATAGATGAATTTATTGATGAATGTGTGATGCCGGGGATCGACTCCTTTATCCGCGAGGTGTTCGTGAAGATATGTAAGGAATTTGTCGCGGGAGGCGGGACTGGGCTTCCCGTTGATGTGAACGCCGTCGGAAACTGGTGGGTGAACGATGATGAAAAGAAGACCACCGCTGACTTTG
>OMRF01000311.1 GCA_900313435.1 uncultured Lachnospiraceae bacterium
CGGTCTCCGAACACCAGCGTATTCTTTCCCGCAGCCTCCACAGTCGTCTGATACTCTGCGTCAAGTGCCGCGAGCTTTGCATTATACGCTTCCGCATTTGCAAGATACTCCGAAGCATGATCTTTGTCAAGCGAAGCCAGCGCATCCGCGATCTTTGCGGTAACGATCTGTGCGCGCTTTAAGGAAAGCCATACATGCTCGTCGTACTCGGGGCCTTCCTCTTCTTCTCCTTCTTCCTCCTCTTCCTCTTCAGCTTCCATACCCTCTACAATTTCCTCTTCCTTCACGGAATCGGCAAGAAGCTCCATCAGATCAAGGACAACCATATCTTTGTTGGTCGCATTCTTTAATGCATCATCCACCCATCCGTCAGACTCGCCGCCCACGTAGATGAACAGGTCACAGGTTGCAATCTTCACCATATCCTCCGAGGTCGGCTGAAAGCTGTGCAGATCAACGCCGTTTTGCAGTAACAAGGTCACATCCGCTTCCGCAAATCGTTCACCCATGACTTCCCGCACCCAGTCGTACTCCGGGAAGATTGTTGTCACGATCTTCAAATTCTTTGCTTCAGCAATATCATTCGTTTTTGTTGCCGCATTCGACTTGTCACTCGAGCCGCAGCCCGATAGCGAAAGCAGTCCGAACACCGCAACAAACAGATAAACAAGTTTTTTCTTCAAAAAGCGTTTCATAGATAAATCCCTCCAAGCAAAAAAATGCAAATCATCCGCATTTGCGAACGATTTGCATTTTATATCATCTTTATGCAATTGTCAATAACAATTTGCAAACTTTTTGCAATTTGTTACTGAAGTGCCTGCTCTAAGTCCGCGATCAGATCCTCCTTGGACTCCAAACCGCAGGACATTCTGACAAGCCCGGCCGGGATTCCCGCAGCTTCCAACTGCTCGTCCGTCATCTGCCGATGGGTCGAGGTCGCCGGATTCAAGCAGCAGGTGCGCGCATCCGCCACGTGAGTCTCAATGGCCGCAAGCTTCAGTCTGCTCATAAACGTCTCCGCAGCCTTCCTTCCGCCCTCAAGCTCAAAGGAAACCACGCCGCAGCCCCCGTTTGGCAGATATTTCTTTGCCACCTCGTAATAGGGATCCGACGGAAGGCCGGAATAATTCACCTTCTTCACCTTCGGATGCTTTTCCAAAAACTCGGCAACCGCCTGGCCGTTTTCCACATGCTTCGGCATACGTACGTGCAGGGACTCCAGCCCCAGGTTCAGGATAAACGCATGCTGCGGGGACTGGATACAGCCGAAATCGCGCATGAGCTGAGCGGTACACTTGGTGATAAATGCCCCCTCTTTGCCAAACTTCTCCGCGTAGACGATTCCGTGATAGGACTCGTCCGGCGTGGTAAGCCCGGGGAATTTCTCCGCATGTGCCATCCAGTCAAACTTTCCGGAGTCGACGATCGCTCCGCCCACGGCCGCTCCGTGTCCGTCCATATACTTGGTGGTGGAGTGGGTCACGATATCCGCGCCCCACTCGATCGGTCTGCAGTTGACCGGCGTGGGAAAGGTATTGTCCACGATCAACGGTACACCGTGCGCATGTGCCGCCTTTGCAAACTTCTCGATGTCGAGCACCGTGAGCGCCGGATTGGCGATGGTCTCACCGAAGACGGCCTTCGTCTTGTCTGTAAATGCCGCATTCAGCTCCTCCTCCGTGCAGGTCGGCGCCACAAAGGTCACATCAATCCCCATCTTCTTCATGGTCACTGCGATCAGGTTGAAGGTGCCGCCGTAAATCGATGCGGAAGACACGATATGGTCGCCGCATTCACAGATATTGAACAGTGCAAAGAAGTTTGCGGCCTGTCCCGAGGAGGTCAGCATGGCCGCCGTACCGCCTTCCATATCGGCGATCTTTGCAGCCACATGGTCGTTTGTCGGATTCTGCAGTCTGGTGTAGAAATATCCGGACGCCTCCAGGTCAAACAGCTTTCCCATGTCCTCGCTGGTATTGTATTTAAAAGTAGTGCTCTGGATGATCGGAATCTGGCGCGGTTCCCCGTTTCCGGGAGTATATCCCGCCTGTACGCATTTTGTGTCCATCTTGAAATTGCTCATTTTAAATTCTCCTCTCTTTGTTGTATGTATGGATAAACTCATCCTCCGAGATGATGGGCACGGAAAGCTCCTTTGCCTTTTTATTCTTGGATGAGTTGGAGCTCACATCATTATTGATCAGCGCGGTCGTGTTTTTGGAGACACTGCCGGCCACGCGCCCGCCCCGGTCCTCGATGTGTTTCTTCAAAGCCTCACGATTATCGAAATGCAGGAGCGAACCGGTCACCACAAAGGTCAACCCGAGCAGATCCTGTTCTTCGGCAATCTCCTCCTTCTCGATCGTCACCTCCGTGAGGAGCTCACGGAGCACGCGGATATTGTTTTCATCCGCAAAATAAGCCACGATCCCCTCTGCGATCACCATACCGATCTTGTCAATCTCGGCAAACTCCTCCGCGTCTGCCTTGATGATCGCCTCTATATCGTCCTTGAAATGCCGGCAGATCATCCTGGCCGTACTGCTCCCCACATTTACGATCCCGAGACCGTACAATAGTCTCGCAAGCGTGGTGTGTCTGGATGTATTCACCGCATCGATCAGGTTTTCGTAGGATTTTTCACCGAAACCCTCCAGCTTTACGATCGCCTCGCGGTGCCGTTCCAGGCGGTACAGATCATAAAGCTCCGCAAGAAACCCGCAGTCCAAAAACTTTTCGATCGTCGCCTCGGAGAGACCGTCGATGTTCATGGCGTTTCTTGATACAAAATGCGCAAAAAGCTTGGATGCCTTGGCCGGACACTCCGGATTCGGACAGCAGAGGGTCTCCACTCCGTTTTCGTTTCTGATCTCGGTATGGCCGCCGCAGGCCGGACAGACCTCGGCGATCTCGACCGCCCCGCTTCTCGTCAGGTTCTCGGAGATCTGGGGAATGATCATGTTGGCCTTGTATACGCGGATGGTATCCCCCACACCCAGGGCAAGCTCCCGCACGATGCTTACATTGTGGACG
>OMRF01000307.1 GCA_900313435.1 uncultured Lachnospiraceae bacterium
AACGAATGAATATAATCATGAAGCTCTATCTCGTTTATCTTGCCATTACCATTCATTTTTTTAAAGCTTTCCCCTCTGTCTTTTTGCCTCAAACATGATCACGGCCGCCGCTACCGCCGCGTTTAATGATTCCGCTTTCCCCTCCATCGGTATCAGCATCTCTTCATCGCAGGCAGATACGGCCCTTTCCGAAAGCCCGTTCCCCTCATTTCCTATCAGAAAGGCCGCCTTTTTTCCATAGATAATATCGGTATAAGACCTCTTCCCCGAAAGAGCCGCGGCGTAAAAGGAATAGCCTTCCTGTCTTTTTTTTGGGATCAGATCATAAAAATCCTCTGTACTTGCGCACTTAAAAACAGGAGTCCTGAAGATACTCCCCATGGTAGCTCTCACTACCTTGGGTGAAAAGGGGTCGACACATCCCTTTGAAAGCACGATCCCGGATACTCCTGCTGCCTCCGCGGTCCTTATTATCGTTCCGAGATTTCCGGGATCCTGAAGATCTTCAAGAAATAGCATCGGAAAGCCCTTCGAAAGACTGCTCTCTGAGCGCGCCTTTAATGTCTTTCCGATCTCATCAGTCCTCACCGCAGCCATAACGCCTTCCGGTGTCACAAGCTCCGAGACCTTTTTTAAAGAGCTGTCGGGAACTATTGAGACATCGATATCCGTCTCTTTACAGGAAGAAAAAAGCTCTCTGCCATTATCCTCCAAAGAAAAGCTCTCGCTCAAAAAAAGACAGGAAACCGCCCCGGGAATTTCAAGGGCTTCCGATACCATCTTCTTCCCTTCGACTATGAAAAGCCCGTTATCTTTCCGTTCCTTTGAGGATGAGAGCAGCTTTGAAGCTTCTTTGAGCGACAGCATGGATCTTTATTAATATGCGTTTCCGAGTGACCTGCAGAGCTTAACCTGATATTCGTCAAGGGACTTTGACATTGAAAGCGCTTCATCGATATCAAAATCAATGAACTCGCCGTGGTCATAGCCCACCACCCTGTTGGTCTTTCCTTCGGCAAGAAGGTCGGCCGCCATGGCACCCATGGTGGACGCGTAAACCCTGTCCTTGCAGGTGGGTGAGCCGCCGCGCTGCATGTGCCCGAGGATCGTGGCTCTGGTCTCTACCCCGGTAGCTGCCTCGATACGCTTTGCCATTGATGTGGAATGTCCTATTCCCTCTGCGTTTATTATGATGTGGTGCTTTTTTCCGCGCTTTCTCGCAAAGATAATATGATTTACAAGCTCCTGCTCGTCAAAATTGTATCTCTCCGGAAGGAGCACATCCTCCGCTCCGTTTGCGATGCCGCACCAGAGGGCTATATAGCCTGCCCCGCGCCCCATTACCTCTACTATCGAGCATCTCTCATGGGAGGTCGAGGTATCGCGGACCTTGTCGATCGCGACCATCGCCGTGTTCACCGCGGTGTCAAAGCCTATAGTGTATTCAGTACAGGCAATGTCAAGGTCTATCGTGCCCGGGAGCCCTATGACATTGATCCCGTGCTCTGCTATCTTCTGGGCGCCCTTGAAGGAACCGTCGCCGCCTATTACCACAAGGCCGTCTATGCCGTGGGACTTGCAGATCTTAGCCGCCTTCTCCTGGTATTCGCTCTGGACGAATTCCGGACAACGGGCGGTCTGAAGTATTGTGCCGCCGCGGTCGATGATGTCCGATACGGAATGCGCGTCCATATCAAATATCTCTTCATCAAGAAGCCCGGAATAGCCCCTTTTAATGCCCTTCACGGAGCAGCCGTTTGAAAGCGCCTCTCTGACTACCGCGCGGATAGCCGCATTCATGCCGGGAGCATCCCCGCCGCTTGTAAGAACGCCTACTGTCCTGACCTTACTCGCCATACCAATACTTCCTTTCAAAGATAATTCAAAGAAACTGAATCTGTTACTATTCTAATTTATTCAAAGACTCTGTTCAACAAAAACCCTAGTGTGACGTCTCTTAAATAACTGGACCAAATGCTTGCCTGCTTGCCCGATAGCACGTGTCGAAAAAGCCTCGGCGTAGTTAAAATGCCTTATCAAAGGAGACGAAGACATTTTCATCCGAAAACTCTTTCTTAAGATCCTCTATGAGTGCGGGGGAGATGGTGACACCTTCCTTCGAAGAAAGAGCGTTCTTTACAAGCTTTTCGCTTGCAAGCCTTATCATCACTCTCTCATTCCCGGGTCGATCCTTCAGTATCGAAAGAAGCTTCTCTCCCTTTTTCTCATATTCATCCTTGTCCTTAAAATTCACCCAAAGGACCGAGGGGACATCCGAAAACCTGATGCACTCTTCAACAAGGAGCTTTGCGTCCTTATTTTCCTCAACGGAGGAGCGCCCCCTTATAAGGAGCTTTTCGTCATTACCAAGCATGTCCTTATAGCGCTCAAAGGTCTTGGGGAAAAAGATAGTCTCAATTGTCCCGGTCATGTCCTCTATTGTGACGAAGGCCATCTGCTGGTTGCTCTTTGTGAAATGGCTCACCTTGTCTGTGACTATCCCGCCCACCGTAAAAAGCTTCTTATCCTCAATAGGTGCCCTTCTGTCATTATCCTCCTCCCCCTCTTTTTCATCGGTGGCAGGAAGCATGAAATCAAGGGATGAAGCGGTGCAGTTTTTCTTCATGAGGCTCTTATAATCATCAAGCGGATGCCCGCTTATATATATCCCGAGAACTTCTTTTTCAAAAGATAATAATAATTCCTTTTCAAATTCGGGAAGATCCGGAAGGTCGGTACGGAATTCCTTTTTCTGTTCTTCCGATGCTATATCAAAGAGCGTGATCTGCCCCTCGACCTGTCCCTTTTTCCGCACGGCAACCTCATCCATTATCTCAAGATAGACGGAAAGCTTCTGCCTCCTGTTTCCTTCAAAGCAATCGAGTGCCCCTGCCTTTATGAGGTTCTCAACGCTTCGCTTTGTGATATCCGATCCGTTCACCCTCTCAAGGAAGTCGGAGAGGCTCCTGAAAAGACCGTTCTTTTCGCGCTCAGCCGTGATCGTATCTATAACGCCGTGTCCTATGGACTTGATCGCGTACATGCCGAAGCGTATCTTATTCCCTTCGGCGGTAAAAACGCCTTCCCCAAAGTTCACGTCAGGAGGAAGGACCTCTATCGAAAGATCTCTCACAACGCTTATATACTCGGCCACCTTTTCTGTCCGGTCCAGAAATGATGTCATGGTTGCCGCAAAAAACTCCTCCGTGTAATGCGCCCGAAGGAAAGCTGTCTGAAGTCCTACAACGGCATAACCCGCAGCGTGGGACTTGTTGAAGGCGTAGGAGGCGAAATCCATCATCTCATCAAAGAGGTGGTTTGCGGTGGCTTCGGGGATCCCGTTCTTTATGCAGCCCTTCACGCCCTCAGTCTTGTTTCCGTAGACGAAGTTCTGACGCTCACGCGCCATCTCATCTTCATGCTTCTTTGCCATGGCGCGGCGGACAAGGTCAGAGCGCCCCCAGGAATAGCCCGCAAGATCCCGCACTATCTGCATGACCTGCTCTTGATAGACCATGCAGCCGTAGGTATTCTCAAGGATGGGACGGAGTTTTTCCGTTTCATAAGTCACATTATCCCTGTTCTTCCTTCCCGCGATATATTTGGGGATAAAGGACATGGGACCCGGACGGTAAAGAGAGATACCGGCTATGATATCTTCAACGCTCCCGGGCTTAAGCTCCGTCATGAAATTTTTCATGCCCTCGCTCTCAAGCTGAAAGATCCCCTCCGTCTGGCCCTTTCCAATCATCTTGTAAATAGCGGGATCGTTTAAGTCAATGCTGTCGATATCAATATCAACACCGTGATTCTTTTTGATCATCTTGAGACAGTCGCTTATGACTGTGAGTGTCCGAAGGCCAAGGAAATCCATCTTCAGAAGCCCTATCTCTTCGACTGTCCCCTTTTCAAACTGTTCTACCAAAGGCCCGCCTGCCTGAACTCTTGCAAGCGGCACGATATTAATGATCGGCTCTTCGGTGATGATCACGCCGGCCGCATGGATTGAAGCGTGACGGGGAAGGCCCTCAAGCTTCTTCGCATTATCTATTATCGCCTTTACGCTGTCGTCGGTCTCATACATTTCCCGAAGGGCGGGATTTGCCTCAAAGGAGCTTTCTATGGTGACAGCCTTGTCGGGAAGTCGAAGGGGTATCTCCTTTGCCACCTTGTCAACGAAAGCATAAGGAAGATCTAAAGCGCGTCCCACATCCCTTATGGCGTTCTTCGCGGCAAGGGTCCCGAAGGTCACTATCTGGCAGACGCAGTCGCTGCCGTATTTTTCAGTAACATAATTAATAACATCAACCCGTCCGTCGTCTGCTATATCAACATCGATATCCGGCATCGATACACGCTCCGGATTCAAGAACCTCTCAAAGATGAGGGAGTATCTCATGGGATCTATGTTTGTGATCTCTGTGACATAGGAAACTATCGATCCCGCGGCAGAACCCCTTCCGGGCCCCACGGGGATATTGTGAGTCTTTGCAAAATGGATGAAATCCCAGACTATGAGAAAATAATCAACATAACCCATCTTGTTGATGACTGAAAGCTCAAAGTCAAGGCGTTCCTTGTACTTTTCGCTGTCATCGCCGTATCTTTTTTTAAGGCCTTCTTCGCAAAGCTCCTTAAGATATGAATAGGAGTCATAGCCCTCCGGAACCTTGTAGTGCGGGAGCAGCGTCTGATGAAGAGGGATCTCCACGTGACAGCGGTCTGCGATCTTTTGTGTATTGTCGATCGCCTCCGGGATATATGAAAAGAGTTTCCGCATCTCTTCTTCGGTCTTCACATAATACTGCCCGCCCGTATATCTCATCCTGTCTTCATCCGTGACCTTCTTTTTGGTCTGGATACAAAGAAGTATGTCATGGGCGTCCATGTCGGCTTTTTCGGTATAGTGACAGTCATTCGTGCAGACTACCGGAATACCCGTCTCCTGATGGATCTTCAAAAGGCCTGATATCACGATCCTGTCAAGGGGAAGACCGTGATCCTGCAGCTCAAGAAAATAATTTCCTTTACCAAAGCAGTCCTCATACTTCTTGGCAAGAGCCTTCGCTCCCTCGTAATCATTCTTCTGAAGAAGCCTTTGAACCTGTCCCGCAAGGCAGGCCGAAAGGCATATTAAGCCCTCGTGGTATTCCAAAAGGGTATCAAAATCGACCCTCGGCTTTCTGTAAAAGCCGTCACGAAAGCCTATTGAGACTATCTTCACAAGGTTCTGATAACCGATATTATTTTCAGCAAGGAGTATGAGATGATAGTAGCTGTCGTTTTCGTCATTTGACTTCTCACGTTCAAAGCGGCTCCCCGGCGCCATATAGATCTCGCAGCCAATGACAGGGTTGATCCCCTTCTTTTTCGCCTCTTTATAGAACTCTATGACACCATACATAACGCCGTGGTCAGTGATGGCCGCGGCGTTCTGCCCGTCGGAAATGATCTTTCCGATATAGTCCTTTATTCTGTTTGAGCCGTCAAGAAGGCTGTACTGCGTATGTGTATGAAGATGAACAAATGACATTTTCTTTGTCCTTTTATGATCTCTTCAGATCGGCGGAAGCGCCCTTCGAAAAGACCGGAACGGATGAGAGTATGAGCTTCACACCGACATAAGCGAAGAACATCGAGAGCAGGAGGATGATGAAAAAGCCTGTGGCGGGCACTTCTCCCAAGGGTATGAGCTCAAGCGCGAAGGATGAAAAATTGAAGGCAAGGTGAACGAGTACAGTGACCCAGATATTCCTCGTCCTTCCGTACAGATAACCAAAGACTAATCCCATAACAGCAGCAAGCACACCCTGGATCGGGATCACATGGATGAGACCGAAGAAAACAGCCTGGACAACATTCGCTCCGATGAAGGGAAGTGCTCTTCTCGCATAGCCAAAGGTAAGCCCCCGGAAGGTGATCTCCTCCGCTATGGGCCCCAGGAAAAGATATATCAAGGTAAAGACTGAAATGTTGTTATCGCCCATCCCTGCTGCCTTTGAGACTGTCTCATAGAGAGTGAGGGAATCGGGAAAAGCTATGGCTATCACAGCCATAAGAAAATTTGCCACTATCTGAAGGCTGATCCCTGTTATCACTGCCCCGAAAATAAGCCGCGGGAGACTGTAGCCCTTCAGTGTGTTTCCGGCCTCCGTCAGGACCTCATAGGGTTTTCCGGGCTCGTGGAAGTCACTCTTTTTCTGTTTGAGGAATCTTTTGAACCAGTAAGCCGTGATAAGAAGGGATGCCGCTCCGTAGATGCAAAGAGTCGCGGAGTTTAAGCCCTGTCCCGTAAAGGCTCCCAGGATATATTCCATCAGTTCTGAAAAACTGCTTCCGGTAAAGCTTCCGAGGATGAATACCACAAAAAGCTCTATCATGAAAAAGCTCACGACGAGCTGAAGAGCAAAGCAGAAAAGCATGGGAAGGAAGGAGATGAAAAAATTTTTCACCCTTTGGTTCATATTATTTTTCACCCTTCAAAAAAGCCTGCATATCCGAAATGCCGCTGATCCCGTCAAACAGCCCCTCGTCATAGAGCTTCTGGAGCTCTTTCGTGTCCATGGAATAGGTGGAAAGCTTCTCCTTCGGGGCAAAGATAAAGACCTTCTTTTCTTCTGCCAGCTTAAGAAGCTCACTGTGCTGTTTGTTGTACATCTTGTAACGATTGTTGAGCCTCCAGATAACACGGGGCTCTTTTCTGAGCGCAAGTGTGTAGAGGACCTTGTTCTTCTGGGGCGCCATCACAAAGTTCAGAGGCTTTGAAAGGATCACGACCAGCCTGTCGACCCCGTCATGAAAGGCCTTCTTGAAGGGAAGGGAATCAGAGACCCCTCCGTCGCAGTAGCGGTGCCCCTCCAGTGTGATCGGTCTGCAGAGCACGGGCAGCGCGCAGGTAGCCTTGAAGGGACGCGAATCGTTTTTGAAGATATCCTTTTTCGTGAAATAACGGGGCTTTCCCGAATCAACATCGGTAGCCACAAAGACGAATTCGGAAGGATTATCCAAAAGAGCGTCATAATCAAGAGGATCGCCGCCTCCCTCATTCGTAAGGGTATCGTAGATATAATGCATATTGAAGACATCGCCGCTCTTCAAAAACGCATAAGCCCCGAAATACTCGGGATTCTTCGGATGCACCGTAAAGAAGCGCCTGTTTCTGTCCCTCTGGCCGGCCAGATATGAGGCAAGGCAGGTAGCGCCCGCCGAAACGCCTATTGCGTAATCAAAGGTTATTTTTTTGTCAAGGAAGGCATCAAGGACACCGGCACAGTAAGCATCCTTCATCCCCCCGCCTTCAACAAGGATACCGGTTTTCATATTATCTTCATCCTTTCCTTAATCATTCTCAAAAATAATACGGATATTATAGCCTATCCGGCTTTTATACAAAAGAAAAAATTTGTATCTTGTTAGATAAATGCCCCTAAATTATAGTAGCAACGGTTTTTTATAATGTTTATAAGGAAATAAAAGGAGTGTTCTAAAAATGGCAGAGGGATTCAAGCACGCTGCACAGCGTAAGGCATTCGAGCTCGCTATAGGCGGCGCCTTAAACCATATCAACAAGACCCGTGAGAAGGGAATGATCCAGTTCATCAATCTCATGGAAAAGATCCTCGGAAAGACCTGGGATTC
>OMRF01000306.1 GCA_900313435.1 uncultured Lachnospiraceae bacterium
CATCGATCCGGACAAGTGCATCGGCTGCGGCATGTGCCACAGGGGCTGCCCCGTGGACTGCATCCACAAGACCGACTACGTCGCCCCCGGCCACAAGATGACGTCCTGGAAGATCGATTCGAGCGCATGCGCGAAGTGCGGCTCCTGCATCAGCACCTGCCGTATGCGTGCTATTTCAAAACAGTAAGGGAGGGCAAGTGCAATGGCAAAGATCAACATCAAAATCGAAGGCGTCTCCTACAAGGTGGAGGAAGGCCTTACCATATTGGAAGCTGCCAAGGCGTGCGGATACGAGATCCCGTCCCTTTGTACCTTCAACCACGGCGAGTGCAACTTGGGTTCCTGCCGCGTATGCCTTGTTGAGGCAACCGGCACCAGAGGTCTGGTGGCAAGCTGTGTATATCCGGTTTCCGAGGGCATGGAGATCCGCATCTCCTCTCCCGCTGCCGTAGAGGCAAGAAGAGAGAGCGTGGAGCTTTTGCTCTCCAACCACAATAAGAATTGTCAGCAATGTGAAAAGAACGAATACTGCGAGCTTTTGCATGTGGCAAAGCTCACCGGTGCGCGCGATGATGCGTTTGCCGGCGCCCATTCCAAGACCTATCTCGACACCCTCGCACCCGGACTCGTGCGCGATACCTCCAAGTGTATCCTCTGCGGCCGCTGCGTGGCTCGCTGTCAGAACGCACACGGTCTCGGAATCCTCGGCTTTGAGAACCGCGGCTTTAACACCGTGGTATCCCCTGCGGAAAACCGCAGCTTTTCGGATTCTCCGTGTATCCAGTGCGGTCAGTGTGTCAATGTATGTCCGACCGGTGCTTTGATGGAGCACTCCGAGATTCCGCTTGTGGATGAGGCCTTCAAGGCAGGCAAGCACGTGATCGTGCAGGCCGCTCCCGCCGTACGTGCGGCACTCGGCGAAGAATTCGGTTATCCTGTCGGCACACCTGTGACAGGCAAGATGATCGCAGCTTTAAGAAGACTCGGCTTCGAGCGCGTTTACGATGTCAACTTCGGTGCGGACCTGACCATCATGGAGGAGGGCAACGAACTCCTTGAGCGTATCAAGAACAAGGGCACACTGCCCATGATCACCTCCTGCTCCCCGGGCTGGGTAAACTACGCAGAGTACAACTATGCGGATCTGCTGCCCCATCTTTCCTCATGCAAATCTCCGCATGAGATGCAGGGTGCCGTGATCAAGTCCTACTGGGCAGAGCAAAACAAGATTGATCCGAAGGACGTCTTCGTGGTATCCGTAATGCCGTGTACGGCAAAGAAATTCGAGAATAAGCGTCCGCAGCTGAAAACGGACGGACTCATGGATGTAGATGCCGTGATCACCACACGTGAGCTTGCGCGCATGATCAAGCGAAGCGGTATCATTTTCAACCGTCTGCCGGATGAGGATTGGGATACCGACATCATGGGTGACTACTCAGGCGCAGCCGTGATCTTCGGTGTCACCGGCGGAGTCATGGAAGCCGCGCTTCGTACCGTATACTTCAAGCTGACCGGCAAGGAGCACGAGCAGATCGTATTCGAAGAGGTTCGCGGCCACGAGGCAGGTATTCGCGAAGCATCCATCGATATCAACGGAACTGTCGTAAATGTTGCGATTGCCTCCGGCATGCGCTCCGCAAAGGTTCTTCTTGACGAGATCAAGGCAGGTACTTCTAAGTACCAGTTCATCGAGATCATGGGATGCCCCGGCGGCTGTATCAACGGCGGCGGACAGCCCTACGTGAGAAGCTGCTTCCTTCCGAACGAAGCAGACGATATCATCGATACCTACAAAGAAAAACGTGCCAAGGCACTTTACTGCGAGGACGAGCGCCAGACCGTACGCCAGTCCCACAACAACCCGCAGATCAAGGAGCTCTATGAGAAATACCTCGGCAAACCGGGTTCCCATAAAGCCCACAAGTTGCTGCACACCACCTATGAAGGGCGTGTAGGGTTTAACTAAAAAAAAGAAGAACCGGGACGGATGATTCATCCGTCCCGGTTCTTTTTACGGCATAACAATCTTTAATACATCCTTCACGGTCTTCACCGGAATGATCTCCAGCTTCTCCTTCACCTCATCGGCAACATCCTCCAGATCCTGTACATTGTCATCCGGAATAAAGACTTTTTTGATGCCGGCACGTTCCGCTGCCATCAATTTCTCGGGAAGTCCGCCGATTGGCATGACACCGCCGCGCAAAGAAACCTCGCCGGTCATGGCGTAGATCGGGTCCACCACCCTGCCGGTCACAAGAGACGCAAGCGCCGTGGTGAGCGTGATACCCGCAGATGGGCCATCCTTCGGTACTGCGCCGTCCGGCACGTGGATGTGCAGATCATTCTCCTCGAAAATGCCTGCCTTATCCGGGAACATATGCTTGCAGAGGCTGACCGCGATCCGCGCGGATTCCTGCATCACATCACCGAGCTGCCCAGTGACAATGATATCCCCCTTGCCCTTGATGAACATGGTTTCAATAAACAGGATATCACCGC
The DNA here is from genome assembly GCA_900313435.1 of uncultured Lachnospiraceae bacterium. Lineage (GTDB taxonomy): Bacteria > Bacillota > Clostridia > Lachnospirales > Lachnospiraceae > RUG306. The sequence goes on from OMRF01000306.1 coordinate 2,506, forward strand.
CTGCCTGCGTCCACGCAAGCCCCGTCACGATACCGGGTTTTCCCTTTTTCAGCATACGGTCATGGCGGATCGGCTTCCTGTCAAGGAACTCCTTCAGTCTCTTCGGAGTCACGGAAACAGAAGTCACATCACCCTTTACCAGCTGTACCGCCGCTGCCCTGCAAAGCGTATCCACGCGCTTCTTCAAACCGCGCACGCCCGCTTCCATGGTATAGTCCGAGATCACCTTGGTGAGCGCCGGATCCGTGATCTTCATCTTTGTCTTCTTGATACCCATAGCCTTCATGGCCTTCGGGATCAAATGCTTTCTCGCGATCTGGAACTTCTCCGTTGCCGTATAGCTCGGGAACTCGATCACCTCCATACGGTTTAAGAGCGGCTCCGGGATCGTATCCGTCGTATTGGCCGTACAGATGAACAATACATCGGAAAGATCATATGGCACGTTCATATAATGATCCGTAAAGGTGCTGTTCTGTTCCGGATCGAGCACCTCCAAAAGCGCGCTGGAGGGATCGCCGCTCATATCGTGAGTCAGCTTGTCCACCTCGTCAAGCACCATGACCGGATTGGAGGAACCGCTCCGCTTGATGCCGTCCATGATACGGCCGGGCATGGCGCCGATGTAGGTCCGCCTGTGGCCGCGGATCTCCGCCTCATCGCGGATACCTCCGAGACTCACCCGGCAATACTTTCGATTTAAAGCCTTGGCAATGCTCTGCCCGATACTCGTCTTACCGGTACCCGGCGCGCCCACAAAGAGCAGGATGGAACCCGACTGCCGTTTATTAAGCGCCATCACAGCAATCTGCTCGATGATGCGCTTTTTCACCTTCTTCATGCCGTAGTGGTCCTCGTCCAGGACCTCCTGCGCCTTCTCTATATCGATTTCCGAAAAGGTCTCCTTCTTCCAGGAAAGCGCCGTCACGAAATCCAGGTAGTCATAGAGCATACCGTACTCGTGACTGTCCTTGCCCTCCTGCTTCATGCGGTTTAAGACCTTATTGGCCTCATCATAGGCCTCCTTGTTCATCCCGGCGCTGCCGATCGCCTGCTCAAAACGGCGGATGTCCGTCACGCTCTCGGGATGCATCTCGTCAAGCTTGTTCTGCAGGATCTCGATCTGCTTCTTGATCGCCTCCTCGCGGTAGATCTTCTCATGCCGCTCGGCCTGCTCGTTTTGCGCCTCGCTCTCGATCTTGATCAGCGCGAGCATCTCGTAAAAGGCCTTCTCCATCAGCTCGGTCCGCTTGTTTACGGAATCCGTTGCCAGGATCTCATAGCGCTCATCGTTTGAGATCATCAGCTGCTGGGAAAGTGCCACCACCATCTCACCCATGGACTTCCAGTGCATCACGTAGCTTCTTGCCATGAGCCCCCACTGGGTGCCCTGAATGTACTGGATCATGGTGCCGCGCATATCCTGAAAACGCTTTGCAAGCGTCTTTTCGTCGATATCGTCGATGTCCGGGCGCTCCTGCACCTTCGCTTTGACATCGCCCTTTCTGACACGCACTTCGAGGATGTCCACGCGACCGCCGGTGCGGATGCCGATATTTCCTTCGTCATCGATGCTCTCCACCTTTCCGGAAAGCCCGATGGGGAAGAAATCGCTCGCCTTGATCTCCTCACGCGTCAGGTCATCCTTGAGCATCATAAAGAGAACCTCATCCCCGACCTTTGCGTCCCGGCGCGCAAGCTCCTCAAAGTATTCGTTCTGGAAGTAAAGCTTTACTCCCGGCACGATCAATATATTGTAAAATGGTACTGTGATCATTCACACATCCTCACTTTCAAATTGTTATCGGTCACCACGGTAAACGATCATACCGTTGCAGATTGTAAAATGAATCTTGCCCGGAAGCTCCCAGCCGATAAACGGACTGTTTTCCGCCTTCGAAGCAAAGTGCTCGACCCTCCAGAGCTCATGCTCGGAAAAGATCACCAGATCCGCCGGCGCACCCGGTTCTATACTCCCCGGCACCATGCGGTAAAACTCTGCCGGGTTTTTACTCATCAGCTCCATCAGCTTCATCAGCGAAATGTACCCCGGTTCCACAAGCGAGCGGATACCCAGAGCAAGTGAGGTCTCAAGACCCGTGATCCCGCTGGGCGCCTGATCAAGCGGTTTTTCCTTTTCTTCTTTACTGTGGGGCGCGTGATCGGTCACGATCATATCGATGGTACCGTCTTTGATCCCCTCGATGATCGCAAGTCTGTCCTCCTCCGTGCGAAGCGGCGGATTCATACGGGCGTTGGTCCCGTATTTTAGGACTGCGTCCTCCGTCAGGGTAAAATGATGCGGCGTTGCCTCCGCATGAACATCCGCGCCGAGCTCCTTTGCCGTTTTCACATAGGCAACACTGTTCTTTGAACTGATGTGCTGGATGCAGACAGACGCTCCCGTATCAAGTGCAAGAGCACAGTCTCTTGCAACCATCACGTCCTCAGCCGTACGGGAAGCCCCACCGTAGTCTAACTCCTTAGACACTTTTCCCATATTCACTCCCGGCTGCCTGATAAACAGAGGATCCTCCTCATGCAGCGATATGGGTAGATCCAGTTCTGCCGCCTTGCACATGGCATCGTACAGGATCTTTTCATCCATGATGGGCAGGCCGTCATCCGTAAAGCCCGCCGCACCGGCAGACGCAAGCGCATCCATGTCCACAAGCTCCTTTCCCTGCATCCCATTTGTCACGGTTGCGGTCTGGAGCACATGGATCCCGGTCTTTTCTCCCTTCTCCTGAATATATGAAAGTGTTTCGATACTATCCACCGCAGGTTTCGTATTTGCCATACAGATCACGGTGGTCACACCACCGCGCGCAGCGGCGGCCGCACCGGATTCAATATCCTCCTTGTAGGTAAAACCGGGATCGCGAAAATGGACATGCGCATCCACAAGGCCCGGAGCAACGACAAGTCCGTCTGCATCGATCACCTCGGCGCCGTCCGCCGTCAGGTTCTCTCCGACCTCCTCGATCCTGTTTCCGTCAAGCAGTACATCGAGCACCGCGTCCGTTTTTGTAACCGGGTCCACAACCCGTCCGTTTTTGATCAATATCATAGTTTTTCCTCACGCTCCGGAATTAGAATACATATATACAACATCCTTTTCACAAAGGACAAGACCGCCACGCGGAATGACGGATTTTTCGCCACGTTTTACCATCACAATAAAGCTCTGGCGCGAAATATCAAGATCACGGATCGCAACGCCGTTCCAAGCATGCTCCTTGTCGATCACGATCTC
>OMRF01000303.1 GCA_900313435.1 uncultured Lachnospiraceae bacterium
AATTGACCCTTGAATATGTTTCTCCGAATGCCGAGATCCTCGGGATGAGCGTAAAGCTTCTTTCCAAGGGATTAAAGCTTCCGACGGATTATGTGCATCCCGAGGACAGAAAAGCGGCAAACGAAATGGCACTTAAGGCCATCGCGGACGGGGTGGATGAATACACGTACGACTACCGCATGGTGGGAGATAACGGCAAGGTGTACAATGTCCGCAACGAGCTGACGATCGTCAGGACGGAGCCGGACACGGCGACAATAGAGTGCTATATCCGTGAGGTGCGGGAGACGGCTTACGTACCGAAAAAGAAGGAAACCGAGGTGCACGTCGACAGCGACGCGCTTCGGAGAAGATCCCGGGAGCTGATGCCGGCCGCAAACCGGTCGCGCGAGGTCACGGAGGTTTTTGCCAGCCTTGCGGGGCTTTATTCCGTTGTGCTGTCACCGGAGGGGAAGAGCCTTTTCCCGGCTGTCGGTCCCGACACCAATCTGGGTGATTTCTATGATCTGTTCCAGACCCCGAGATACAGGGAACTGTTTGAAGAATTAAAAGAAAAAATGCTGCACGTTGACTATCAGCCGAAGATCATTGACCGCCCGGAGGGCGGGATCGGCAAGCTGTCTGCGGTGCCGCTGATGATCGGCGGGGAGCTGCAGGCCGTGTGGGTGATCGGCTCCTACACGCAGGAGGAGACGGACAAGCTGTCTGAGGTTTATGAAAAGCAGTGGAGCGTGGGTGCGCTCCTGGAGGAGTTCCTGAAAAAGAGCATCAGCCTGGAGGTGGAGGTTGCCAAGGCGCGCGGCGCGGGCAAAAAGCTTCGGGAGGAGCTCTCCCGTCAGAACATCGCCAACGAGGCGCTGACCAAGATCAGCAGCAGTCTGATCGACCGCGTGGATCAGGCGATCGCGGAGACGCTGCATGCCGCGGGCATGAATCTCGATGTGGACCGCATCTTCCTCTACACCATGGACAGGGACAGAAAGAAGGGCTACAAGCTGCGCAGTCAGTACAGTCTGATGGGCGCGGAGCCGGATGTGGAGATCCTGACTATCCTGCCGGAGCGCATGAACAATGTGATCCGGATGATCGAGGATGCGGGCGGTCGTGTGGTAGCTGACCGAAACACCATGACCGAGGAGTACAAGCTCACGCTGATGCGCTACAGCTTCAACGGCGTGGTCATCTATCCTATCTACTTAGAGGAAAAGATCTACGGTATGCTCTTTTTTGCGGAGGCCAGCGCCGAGCGCGTGTGGACCAAGGAAGAACTGCGCTTTACCAAGAGTATCAGCCTGATCATTCAGAAGATGATCGAGAATGCGGACGGCGACGGAAACCTGCGCCGCGTGAACCGCGATCTGATCAAGACCTACAACACGTTGACCGTGGCAATGTTCGTGCGCGACCTGACATCGGGCGAGGTGCTGTTTTCCAACACCGAGATGGATAAGCTCGTGGGCTACGAGTTCACGGGTACGGACAGCAGGCGGCTGATCGTGGATCTGCACGACAGATTCGACAGCATCGACACCATGCGCAAGCCCTTTATCAACAAGGAGCGCGTGACCAATTGGCGCAGTTATCTGCAGCCGCTCGGGCAGATCATGGACATTACGGAGATCCGCATGGAATGGCTGCGCGGTGAACCGGCTTCCATGATATTCCTGCGGAAGCCTAAAGATTAATGATTTTTTGACGATATATAGTGAAAGGAGCAAGACATGGCAAGTTCAGATATCGGAATAGATTTGGGAACAGCCAGCGTTTTGGTATACGTAAAAGGTAAGGGCGTGGTATTAAAGGAGCCCTCCGTGGTGGCCTACGATAAGGATACCAATCAGATCAAGGCGATCGGCGAGGAGGCCAGACTGATGCTCGGGCGTACCCCCGGCAACATCATGGCGGTACGGCCGCTTCGTGCGGGCGTGATCTCCGATTATCGTATCACGGAAAAAATGCTGAAATATTTTATTCAAAAGGCAGTCGGCAAGAGCTTTTTCGGCAGACGACCGCGCATCAGCGTGTGTGTGCCCTCGGGTGCGACCGAGGTGGAGAAGCGTGCGGTGGAGGATGCCACCTACCAGGCCGGCGCCAGAGATGTGTATGTGATCGAGGAGCCGGTAGCTGCGGCCATCGGAGCCGGCATCGACATCTCGCGACCCTGCGGTAACATGATCGTGGATATCGGCGGCGGTACCACGGATGTGGCGGTCATTTCCTTGAGCGGCGTGGTGGTTTCGGCCTCCATTAAGGTCGCGGGCGATGACTTTGACGAGGCGATCGTGCGCTTCATGAGAAAGCGTCACAATCTGCTGATCGGCGAGCGCTCCGCAGAGGAGATCAAGATCAATATCGGAACCTGTTATAAACGACCGGAGAATGTCACGATGGACATTCGCGGCAGAAACTTAGTCACGGGCCTGCCAAAGACGGTGACGATCTCCTCCGATGAGACGGAGGAGGCATTACGGGAGGTAACCTCACAGATCGTGGATGCGATCCACAGCGTGCTTGAGAAAACCCCGCCGGAGCTTGCGGCAGACATTGCGGACAGAGGTATCGTCTTAACCGGCGGCGGCGCTTTGCTGCACGGTTTGGAGGACCTGATCGAAGAAAATACCGGGATCACCACCATGACGGCGGAGGATCCGCTCACGGCAGTGGCTGTGGGCACCGGAAAGTATGTGGAGTTTTTGAGCACACAGGATAAGGGGTAAAGCATGGTAAGAGCACTGTACACGGCATGGACCGGTCTTCGAAATGAAGAGAGACGCATGGATGTGGTGTCAAACAACATGGCAAATGCCGATACCACCGGATTCAAGAAGATCGATGCGACAGCCCAGTCCTTCGACAGACAGCTGGCGGTAAAGATCGATGACGAGACCGTCGGCATCAATCTGAAGCAGGGCATCGGCGGCGTGGCACTCGGCGTTAAGATCGGCGAGACCTTCTATGACATGTCACAGGGCGGATTCCGGGAGACCGGTAACCAGTTCAACTTAGCCCTCGGCGGCAAGGGCTTTTTCCGTATCCAGACCACGAATAAAGCGGGACAAACCTCTACGAAATATACAAGAGACGGTGATTTTACCGTGACAAAGCAAGGCTTCCTTGTCACGAAGGACGGAGATTACGTACTCGACGAAAACAACAACCGGATCCAGATCCCGAACGCAAACGTCGTTCCCGTATCTGTGAACACACTCGGTGAGATATACAGCGGCAATAATTACGTGACCAAGATCGGGCTCACGGATTTTCAAAACTACGAGGCACTTTCCTCCTACGGCGAGAATATGTATCAGCCGGCGGACGGCGCGGCGCAGATACCGGCGGATGCCTCGGTGACGCAGGGCTTTTTGGAAATGTCCAATGTAAATATGGTGACGGAGATGGTGGATATGATCGCCATTTCAAGAGCCTTTGAGACAAACCAGAAAATGATGCAGGCCGTGGATCAGAGCTTAGATAAGGCTGTAAACGAGATCGGACGAGTTTGATAATTGACTGAGGAGGTAAACCGTTATGATGAGATCACTGTGGACTGCGGCTTCCGGTATGAGAGCGCAGCAGACGAATGTAGATACGATCGCGCACAATCTTTCCAATGTGAACACGATCGGTTATAAGAATGAGCAGGCAAGCTTCAAGAGCCTGTTATATCAGAACCTTCAATCCAAATCCACCAACAATGCAGGAGAAGAAAAACCGGTACCGGCCGAGGTAGGTCTCGGCTCAAGAGTGGCTGCCATCACCAGCCAGTTCTCGCAGGGCGCCTTGCTTGCAAGCGACAGCGCGCTTTCCATGGCGATCGAGGGTGACGGCTTTTTTGCGGTTCGCGTGGCGGACGGAACAACACAGTATTCCAGAGACGGCGGTTTTCAGCTATCCCCTACGGATAACGGCAACCTCCTCGTAAACGCAAACGGGGACATGGTCCTCGATACCAACGGCAATCCGATCGTGCTTCCGGCGGAGAGGGTGGCGACGGATCTGATCGTCAACAGGGACGGTACCATCGCATTCCCGGGAGAGGACAATAACCCGGTAAAGCTGACGGATGCGCAGGGTCGCGAGGTGCAGATCTCGCTGTACCAGTTTTCCAACCCGGCCGGCCTTTCCAAGGAGGGTAACAACAATTACAGCCCCACGGTAGCTTCCGGTGATCCCATCGCGGAATTGAACAACCCGAACGTGACACCCAGTAAGATCCATCAGTTCTACACAGAGGGCTCCAACGTGGATGTTGCAAACGAGATGGTGAACCTGATCGTGGCGCAGCGCGCCTACGAGATGAACTCCAAGGCTATTCAGACGACGGATGATATGATGCAACAAGCAAATAATTTAAGGTGATAAAGTATGGATATTAATTTTTCAAATATGAGCGCGGCGGAGATCGCGTCCACCTATACAAATAACACCCAGTCCTTAAAGGATAAGCTTTCCAAGGTGGAAAATGCCGAGGACGAAAAAATGCTTGAGGCCTGCAAGGAATTTGAGGCCTACATGCTCGAGCAGGTGTACAAGCAGATGGAAAAGACCATCATGCGCGATGAGGACAGTCAGGGAGATTACGAGAAGATGTTTTCCGACATGCGCGTCCAGGAGTATGCAAGTCGGGCCGTGGATCAGGGCGGCATCGGGCTGGCACAGCAGCTCTACGAGTCCATGAAGCTTCAGGCAAGCGCCATCCCACCTTCGGAAGTAATTGATAAACAATGACAAGAGAAGGCTACATCGAAAAAATCATATATAAGAATGAAGAAAACGGATATACAGTCTTTAGCGTTGAGGGCGAGAACGGAGAAGAGATCTTTGTGGGCAATCTGTTCGGCGTGGGCGAGGGACTGTATATTGTTGCGGAAGGAGATTACGTCAATCATCCGCAGTACGACATCCAGTTCAAGTTTTCATCCTGTGAGATCCGACTCCCCGCGGACAGCGTGGGGATCGAGCGGTATCTCGCATCCGGTATCGTCAAAGGCGTCGGCGAGGTTCTCGCAAAAAAGATCGTCAAAAAATTCAAAACGGACACGCTCCGTATCATAGAGGAAGAACCGCAGCGTTTGGCGGAGATCTCGGGGATCTCCGAGAAAAAGGCCAGGTCCATCGCAAACTCCTATCTCGAAAAAAAGGAGTTTCGTGATGTGGTCATCTTTTTGTCGGAGTACGGTATCTCGGTCAATCTGGCCATGAAGATCTACAA
>OMRF01000302.1 GCA_900313435.1 uncultured Lachnospiraceae bacterium
CGGAATGCATCAAACTGTATATTCTTCGGAAGCAGCACCACCTGGTTGTAATCGACTTCGTGTGCACCGCTTATGGATGCGGAAATGGCATACACGAAGGGGTACAGACACATCAGGGCAAAAACAGCCAGAAACAGATAGCTGAATACCTTGAATATAAATTCCGATATTTCAAGTTTTCTTTTCATTTCAGGCTCCCGTTAGTAAAGTGACGTATCCGATGCTTTGCGTGCTATGGTATTTGCTCCGATGACCAGCAGCATACTTATGACATTACTCATCATCTCTGCCGCCGACGATATTCCCTTTGCCGCTCCTTCCAGTCCGTAACGGTTTGCAAGGGTTGAAACAACATCTGCGGTAATGAATGTATTTGCGTTGTACAGGAGGAGAACTTTTTCATATCCTATGGAAAGAAGTGTTCCGATCCTGGTGATCAGCATGATGACTATGGTGGAAAGAATACTGGGAAGAACAACGTATCTCATCTGTGCCCATTTACCTGCTCCGTCAATCTGTGCTGCCTCATAACTGGTAGGCGATATGGAGATGATGGCTGCGAAGAAAACGATGCTTCCGTAACCGGATCCTTCCCATATACCGCTGAGTATGTATATGGGTCTGAAGAATCTCGGAAGATTGAGAAGTCCCGCATACGCCGTTTCCTGATCCACCATACCGAGCTTTACGAGAAGCTGCGAGATGACACCCATGTTGGAAGTAAGGGCTCCCTGCTTTACCAGCATCACCACCAGTGAGGTGATAACGACCGTTGACATGATCTTGGGAAGGTAAGTCAGGACCTGGAATACACTTCTCAGTATGTTGGAACGGATCTCATTGAAAAACAGTGCAAGGATTATGGGGAAGGGGAATCCGAATACCAGTCCGTAGAAGCTGAGGATGAAGGTGTTTCTCAATGCTCTCCAGAACTCATTGGATATGGTACTGTTTCCCGAAAGAAGAACCTTGAAGTTATAAAAACCTGCGAAGAGCTGGTCCGCAACGGACAATGTGTTGTCCGAGACCTTGAAGCATCCCAGGAGTTCATACATGGGGAAGTAACGCCAGAATAAAAATACGAGGAGCATGGGAATAAGCATCACATAGAGACGCCAGTCCTTTGCGATGGTACGAAGCACGTGAAGCCAGTAATGCTTTTCGACATCATCCCTTACAGCCTGCTCGGGATCCTGCCTGTATACCTTCTTTTCCTTGTCGTAAACGAGGTAATCAGCAGCTTTCGCGATAGCTCTCGAATCACTCATCTTTAAGTCTCCCCTTCTTTGAAACCGTCTTCCTTTTCCTTTTCTCTTTCTTCCTGAAGTCTCAGAAGATAATCCCTCTGATATTCAAATATCCCGTCCAGCCTTGAAGCTATGCCTACGATCAGCGCCGTGAAAAGGAAAGTCAGCGCGTCATAGGTGATGAATTTTCGGATCGCGTCCGGTCCGAAGTTGAAGAACATCGATACGATCCCTCTTCCGACCTCCATCAGGAGCTGTGTCAGAAGACCGAAGCCTATGGCCGTAAGGACATTCTTCCTGATCTTTGCCCTGCCCGGATTTACGAAAAGTATGAGCACGAGGGCCGAGAAGACATTTCCGACGCAGTATATCAATATCTCTCTGAAAAGCTCATCTCCTGTGAGGGCTGCCGGGTTTGCCAGTACATATACAAGACCTCCCAATACCGCATGGATGATGCCGAAGGGACCCCAGCGCATATATACTATCGCGGTGATACCTGCCGTAACCGATACCGTATAGAGCTCAAGCTGAAACCACCTTGACGCCGCCATAACGATAATGTACTCGGCCACTCCCACCATCAGCGCAAAGAAGAAGAGATCTATTATCCTGTATGTAGAGAAGCTTATCCTTCTATCCATTGCACCGCCCGTGTCATAAAAAATTGCAAACGCAAATGTAAGCGCTTACCAAAAACACAAGCACAGTATAAATGCTAATTCTTGCAAAATCAACATAAAAATTAGTGATGTTATGCAAGAAAACTACTGATTTTTTGTCCTCGTTTGTGTAAAATGTAGCCCTAGGTTTGAACCAGCGCAAGCGCCGTTCAAACCATAGGGACCATTTTGATCCGTGAGATTAGCGAGAACGGGCATCGGATGCGAAGTTCGAGCTTAACGAACGGAACTACCTTGTTTGTAAAAGGAGAAATACTATGAGAACCTCGGATGAGATGATAGACAGGATATACATAAGCCAGATATCCAGAAATGCCGACTACAAAATGCCTGCAGCTCATGTGCATGCATACTATGAACTCTATTATGTAAGGAGCGGTGAAGTAAGTCTCTTCTCCGGCAGGAAGGTGCTGAACATGAAGACGGGAGACTATGCCGTGATACCTCCCGGAACCTCACATTATGCTTTTTACAAGAATAATTGCGTCCGGTTAAACATCTACTTCAATTTCTCCGATCTCTGCGATGACGGCATACCCTTCTATACTGACATCAGAGAGTCTATAGGCTTTTTCTCCGGCACCGTCTCGACTGCCTATCGCGATGAGCTCACAGGCATCTTTGACCGCATGATCAAGGAGGGAAGGCTGAACGACAGATATTCCGTAATGCTCACAAAGCTCCTCCTTCGCGAGGCGGTCCTGTACCTGATGCGCTATTTCACCTCAAGTCCGGGTACGGAGGAGGACGAGGACGGTGATGTGATCACGGATATCGTCAACTACATCAATGAGAACTACTCAATGCCCCTTGACCTGAACATCCTTTCAAAGCAGGCAGGGCTCTCTCCCTCATATTTTTCAAAAAAATTCAAGGCAAAGACCGGAATGGGAATGAAGGAATATATTGTCCTGACCAGGCTCAGGAAGGCTTCGGCCGAGCTTCTCTCAACGGATCACAAGATCTCCGATGTATCGGCAAACTGTGGTTTCTCGGACCCCAATTACTTCAAGGACTGCTTCAGAAAGGTCTATGAGATGTCTCCCCGTGACTACCGGAAGGCTCACGTTTCCGACGTCAAGCTGATGGAAAGCCTCGAAAACACCGGGGAATGATCAGATGAAACGGGTCCAGTCAGGCCGCCTTGCCCCTTCGGCTCCGGGGCCATAGGATCCCTCTTCTATAAATAATGAATTAACGTGCGCCCCTTCCTTCCCCCAGTCATGCCAGCCTTCTTTTTTGATATGGTCACTGAGGAAGCAGTTCTTAAGGGTGACACGGGCGTATTCTCTCCAGGGGCGGCCGAGATATACGCTCTCACTTTTCACATCGTCAGAATGCGTAAAGCTGCAATCCTCGCAGTAGAAGCCAACTTCCTGTCCCTTCGGCGTCGACGGCGCGAACACGTACCCAGGCTCTACGCTCTTGAATTCACAGCCTTTGAATATGCACTCTCCGCCTCCGAATACGAAATCCACGCCCCCCTCTATCAGACAGTTTTCAAAATAATATTTCCGCGGAGTCCTTTCCGTAAACTGCTTCGGTCCCAGGAAACCGTCCTTTTCAAATTCCTTCTTTGGAAGCGGCGCAAGAAAGAGCGTATCCTGATGTCCCTTGAGCACGCAGTCAAAAAGCTTTATACCATCCCCGTCAAGATAGAGTGCTATAGCCTGCCCTGCTGTCTCTCCAGGTCCTGCGGTATTTGAAAAAGAGCATTTTTTGAAGGTTACATTGTTGCCGTCAACTAAAAGACTGTAGGTCCTGAAGGTGTGATACGGCCGACCGTCCGGGTGGGGCATCCTCGCTGAAAGACTTCCCGAAAACTCCCTTCCTTCTATCGTAATATCAGATTCCGATATTATCCTGTTCATAGCTTGATACTCTCCAGTTTTTTAAGATGCGAGGTATATTGCAGCGCGATGGGGAAGGATACCGCGGCAGTAAGAACATCCGCTACGGGCTGTGACAGCCAGACGCCGCGAAGCCCGAAGAAATTCGGCAGTATAAGGATCAGGGGTATGAAGAAAAGTCCGCTCCTTAAGGCTGAAAGCAAAGAAGCCCTGCCTGCCTTTCCGAGGCTCTGAAAAAGCATGTTCGAGGTGACGGCAAAGGGATGACTGATAAGAACAATGCTTGCCGCCCGAAGGGCAGGAGTTCCTATCTCTATGACAAGAGGGTCGTCCCTGAAGAAGGCCATTATGTCCCCGGCGAAGATGAAGGTCACAACCGAAGCCGCTCCTATGAAAACAGCCCCTAAGGATAATGTAAAAAAGAAGCCCTGCCTGACCCGTTTGAATTTTCCCGCTCCGTAATTGAAGCCCGCCACAGGCTGGAAGCCCTGTCCCACACCGAGAGCAACCGAGAAAACAAGAAAGACCATGCGGTTTGTTATGCTCATTGCGGCGACAGCCGGATCTCCTCCGAAGAAGGCAGCCTGATTGTTGAGTATCATGGTTGAGACAGAGTTCAGCCCCTGCCTTATAAAGGAAGCAGCCCCTACTGATATTATCTCAAAAAGATCCTTCAGTCTCCTTGATACCTTCGTGATCCTGATCCTGCTCTCACTCTTCCTCCGAAGAAACATGGAAAGCAGGAGAATAAAGCTTGTAAGCTGGGACAGCATTGTGGAAAGCCCTGCTCCTTTTGTCCCCATGGAAAGCCCGAACATGAACACGGGATCCAGTCCGATATTCAGTATCCCGCCGAAGGTCAGACCCACCATTGCAAGGAGAGCCCTCCCCTCGTAACGGAGGATATTATTCATGACGCAGGAAGCCGTGATGAAGGGCGATCCTAAGAGAACAAAGATACCGTATTCCCTGGCATAAGGAAGGATCGTCTCCGTCGCTCCGAAAAGCCGCATCATGGGATCCAGCAGCAGGAGGCCCGTGATCGTGATGATAAGACCTGTGGCGATAGAGGCAAAAAAGGAGGTTGACGCTATCACTGTCGCCTTTTCCTTCTCACCGGCTCCAAGATGCCTTGCTATGACGCTCCCGGCTCCGTGTCCGAACATGAAGCCGAAAGCCTGCATCACTGCCTGAAGACCGAAGACCACCCCCACCGCTCCCGAAGCCGAGGTTCCTATCATCGAGACGAAGTAAGTGTCCGCCATATTGTATATGGAGGTCACGAACATGGAGACGATAGCCGGGATCCCCAGACACACGACGAGCTGCGGTACGGGAGTCTCTGTCATTTTCTGAAGATTATTTCTTTTTTCTGGCATAAAAAATAATAAAAAACTTGTAAGCGCTTACACTATGGTGTATCATTCAAATCGTCTATGAGGATAGAACTTTTTTTCTGTCCGGTCAACTTACGAAAGATATCTGGTGGCTCTCAAGAGGATCAAAAGATGAACATCTATGACATCGCTGAAAAATCCGGCGTTTCCATCGCTACTGTATCAAGAGTCTTAAACGGCTCTGACAAGGTCAGCGAAAAAACAAAGGAAAAGGTCATGAAGGTGATGACTGAGGAGGATTATACTCCGAACATCTTTGCCAGAGGACTTTCCGGCGAATCGACCCGCGCCATCGGAGTACTGGTGCCCGACATCTCCGACAACTATATGTCACGTGCCGTAGCTTTCATAGAAAGGCGCCTTCACGAGAAGGATCACAATATGCTCCTCTCCTGCTCCGGCTTTCGCGCAAAGGAAAAGGAGGATCATATCAGGATGCTCCTTGAAGAGCGGATAGATGCGATGATACTTGTAGGCTCCACCTATGCCGGCTCGGAGACCCTCTCGCACAATACCTACTATATCAAAAAAGCAGCGGAAAAAAAGCCCCTCTTCCTCATAAACGGGGATATGGACGCTGAAAACATATTCTGCACATTTTCAAATGATTATGCCGTATCATTGGATCTCACAAAGAGCCTCATAGAAAACGGCAGGAAAAAGATCCTCTTCCTCACGGATTCCGAAAGTTATTCCGCGAACAAAAAGAGAGCGGGCTATGAGCAGGCGCTTTCAGACGCCGGCATAGCTGTTTCCCCTTCTTTGATGTGCCATATCAGAAATAATATCGAGGAAACGGCAGCTTATCTTGAAGAGCTTCGTCCTGACTTTGATGCCTGCTTCGCCACCGATGATGCCATGGCTGTCGGGGTGCTCAAATACGCGATGAAGCACGGGATCAGGGTTCCTGAGGATCTTTCCATCATAGGCTACAACAATTCAGAACTTGCCCTGGCTACAACTCCCGAACTCACTTCCGTGGACAACAAACTTGAAAAGATCTGCGATGACACTGTCATAAGGCTCTTTTCCGTCTTGTCCGGAAATTCTTTTGTTCCAAGACGAACCAGCGTCGCCTGTACCGTGGTGAAAAGAGGCACAACAAATTATTGACTTTTTTCTCACGTGGTAATATTATTATCTCACTTTGATGTAAGCGCTTACATTTCTGAAAGGAAAGGAAGAAAATCTGTATGAAAGCATTCATGGACAAGGATTTCATGCTGAAGAACGAGACAGCAAAGCACCTCTTTCACGATTACTCCGAGAATCTCCCTCTCATCGATTATCACTGTCATATCTCCCCTAAGGAGATCTTCGAAGACCGCCGCTACAACGACATATCGGAAGTCTGGCTCGGCGGGAAGAACCCTGACGGTTCATATTTCGGGGATCATTATAAATGGCGCGTGATGCGCTCAAACGGCGTTGATGAAAACCTTATCACCGGCGACGCCGCTCCCATCGAAAAATTCAAGGCCTTCGCCGACGCTCTCACAATGGCGATAGGTAATCCCATGTACCACTGGTGCAATCTTGAGCTGAAAAAATACTTCGGGATCGAAAAGCCCCTCACTCCCGATACCGCGGAAGAGATCTTTGAAAAGACCCGCGACATGCTGCAAAACGACCCGGATCTCACCGTTCGCGGCATCATTAGAAAATCAAATGTGAAATATATAGGCACCACGGACGATCCTGTTGACTCTCTTGAGTGGCACGAGAAGATCCTTGCCGACAGATCCATAGAATTCATGGTCTGCCCCTCCTTCCGCCCTGACAAGGCGATCAATATCGGAAAGGCAGGCTTCACCGATTACATAAAGGCTCTCGCTAAGTCTGTAGGCAAAGACAGTCTCGACAGCGCCTCCGACGTGATGGATGCCCTTTCAAAGAGGCTTTCCTTCTTCAAGGAGCATGGCTGCCGGGCTTCTGATCACGGCATCGACTATGTTCCCTTCAGAGAGGCGTCACCG
>OMRF01000301.1 GCA_900313435.1 uncultured Lachnospiraceae bacterium
TGCATGATTGACGTAATTATCAGCATCAAGTAAAGTATACCATAAGTACTAACTTAACGAAAACTACCTACCATTGGGGACAGTCCCCGGGGTCCAAAATTTTTAAGGAGGTTGAAAAATGGATATTAAGGCTGAAGTAACGAAACTTGTCGCGAAATTTACGGGAGATCCCGAGCTTCTCAACAAATTCAAGAGCGATCCCATCGGTACCGTTAAGAGTCTTGTGGGCGAGAACTTCTCCGCGGATGATATCAAAAATATCGCCGGGCAGATTAAAGAAGCCCTTCCCGCAGGCGGCGTAGCAGACGCTGTGGGAAAGATCACCGGGATGCTGGGGTAAGATTTTGGACCCCCGGGACAGTCCCGGGGGTCCATTTTCATATTTGCTATTGCTTTTTTATTTCGTTGCTATTATAATCACCGCTAAATCTAATTTCATTTTAGGAGTGATCATGCCCAGAAAGCAACGAATCTTGAGTTCATCGGGCATATATCATGTCATACTTCGTTCTGTTAATCAGCACATTATCTTTGAAGACGATTCAGATTTCCAAAAATTCCTTTTCATTTTGTCAGATTGCGGAAAGAAATACGACTGTCAGATATATGCATATTGCCTGATGGATAATCATGTACACCTTCTTATCCATTCTTCCCCTGATCGTTTGGCCAAACTCTTTCAGAGCCTTGAAACCAGATTTGTCATATGGTACAACAACAAATACTCCCGCAGCGGTCATCTTTTCCAGAATCGATTCTACAGTGTTGCGATCGAGAACGATCGTGCCTTTCTATCTGTATTACTTTATATTCACAATAATCCGGTTAAGGCCAACATCTGCCGTTATCCTTCCGAATACCGCTGGAGCAGTTTCAATGCTTATTATGGCGCCGCCAACTCTTATGTCGACATCTCTTTTGCCTGCAATATCTTCGGATCCAGAGAGGCTTTGCTCCATTATTTTGCAAAAGAGCAATCACCCGCCTGTGAAGGATTATTTGTTAATGACCATCGGGAACCAGCGCATTTTATGACTGATGAACAGGCCTTATCTGTTTTTAAAGCGATAACTAAGCTGTCATCAACCTCTGATGTGACAAGGCTGGAGAAACCCCAGCGTAATGACTATGTACTAAAACTGCGATCTAACGGGCTGACAGTTAATCAGATATCGCGGCTTATGGATATTTCAAGGACTACAGTGAAGAGATTATGCAAAGTGGACTGTTGATCCGAAGTGGACCCCCGGGACTGTCCCGGGGGTCCAAAATTCAAAATGGACCTCTGACCCCGTCCCGGGGGTCCATTTCCAGACGGCGAGGCGGGGGCCAAAATCTTGACGCTGAATATGGATAAATTATAATAGAAGCGCGTAATTACACATCTGATAGGTGGTTTGAACAATTAGGAGGCGAAAATGAAGAAGAAACTATTGTCAGTTTTTATGGCAGCGGCATTAAGCATAAGTCTCTTTAGTGCTGTTCCGATCGTTTCGCATGCTGACAGACCCGAATACACTTCAGGTGATTTTACTTATTCCATCTTTGACTGGGGGTGTGGAATTACAGGATATAAAGGTTCAGATTCAGATGTAGTTATCCCGTCAGAACTTGACGGATATCCTGTTTCAGGAATAGGTGATGACGCGTTTTCCGGCAACACGAATATCACTAAAGTAACGTTTCCCGAAGGAATACAATCGATCGGAAACGATGCTTTTAAGGGATGTGTATCATTAAAAGAAATTAAGCTTCCGAATTCTGTTGAAATCATTTGTGGTGAGAGTTTTAAAGACTGCTCAAATCTTTCCAATGTGGATCTGGGAAACGGAGTAACTACCCTTGCTTATAGCTGCTTTTCTAACTGTGATTCATTGACCTCAATAAATATACCTGCATCGATGACGACAACAGATTCAGAAGCAGGTCATCCGTTTTCCGGCTGTGATGCATTAAAAACTGCGACTTTTGAGAGTGGCGGGGTAACAATTCCAATGACCTTTTTTGAGGGATGTAGTGCTCTTCAAAAGATAATTATTCCTGAAGGGATACAAACAATTGAACTCAGAGCTTTTGCAGACTGCACATCATTAGAAGATATAACAATTCCTAATTCTGTACAAACCATTGAATGTGAGAGTTTTAAAAACTGCTCAAGTCTAAAAAAAATAGCCGTTGCGTGGAAGGTTAAGGAGATTTCTACAGGAGCATTTTGGGGGTGTAGCTCACTTACGGATTTTTATGATTTTGGTATGGAAACAGGATATGAAGGCCAGCCTTTTGATAAATCAACCACCCTTACAATCCACGGTCCCGAAGGCTCTAATGCACAAAAATATGCAAATAGTAATAATATAAACTTTGTCCCCATCCCTTTTTTTGATAATACTGAAAAACCAATGTACAGGTTATATAACGAAAACTCCGGAGAGCACTTCTTTACAAGTGATTATGAGGAGCAGCACAACCTTGTGTCGTTAGGATGGGCAGATGAAGGAACCGCGTGGACAGCTCCCGCGTTCTCAACTACACCGGTATACCGGGTCTATAATCCAAATTCAGGAGAGCATCATTACACGGTAAACGTTTCCGAAAGAGACAATCTTGTCTCTCTCGGCTGGAATGATGAAGGCATCGGCTGGTATTCGGACGACGATCAGGTTACCCCTCTGTACCGCTTATACAATCCCAATGCGACAGGACAGTACGAGGCAGGCGGGCATCATTATACAACGGATGTGAACGAGAAAAATACTCTTATTGAAGCCGGCTGGAGAGACGAAGACATCGGGTGGTATGGAATCTGAAATTTTGGACCCCCTCCCCCGTCCCCATGGTCCATTATTTTAGGAGTGATTATGTCTCGAAAACAACGGATCTTGAGTCCATCGGGCATATATCATGTCATACTTCGTTCTGTTAATCAGCACATTATCTTTGAAGACGATTTCGATTATCAAAGGAGGAAATCACATGAAACTGGTAGGAGATCTGAAAGATAAGGTCGAAAAAGCGAAAACGACTGAGGAAGCAAAGGAGATCATCGAAGAAGCAGGAATGGAACTGACGGATGAAGAGATGGATCAGGTGGCCGGCGGAAAAAACACGAGACGTTCGTCATTATTTCAGTAAACTGAAACTTCCCAACCAGAAAATGGACCCCTGCCCCCGTCCCGGGGGTCCAAAATTGGCTTGATTATATGTCAAGGAAACTGTACAATATTAAGTACAGAAAGGAGGCGGAACATGCTCGCTGCAAATTATACCACCGTTAGAAACAATCTTAAGGACTACTGTGATAGAGCGTCTGATGATAATGAGATCATTCTTGTTACAAGAAAAGCAGACAAAAACGTTGTTATTATGAGTCTCGACAGGCTGAACCAAATTGAAAAAGAATTAAGAAATGCCAGATATCTCGCCAAGATTGAAAGAGGCTTTGCTCAGATCGAGGCCGGTCAGGGTGTTGCTCATGAGCTTATAGAGGAATGACGCGTATATGGAGAAGATATGGTCCGATGAAGCCTGGGAGGACTACCTGTATTGGCAATTTCAGGATAAGAAGACCCTGAAAAAGATAAATGCCCTTATCAAATCTATCGAGCGTGATGGAGTAATGAAAGGGCTCGGGAAACCCGAGCCTCTGAAATACAGAGACGGGTACAGTCGGCGGATCGACGAAAAGAACAGAATTGTTTATGATGTTGTTGATGGCAGGTTACTGATTGTATCCTGCAGGGATCACTACGAAGATTAATCCGCCGAAATCCATCAAACTAAATGGAAAGCGGAGCATGATTGACCCGCATACGAACAACGCCTGACGAAAGCGAAGCATAAACACTCCGCATACGAGTGACGCTTGGTTGAAAAATGAATTGCCGCACGTCATTCCGGAACGAGTTCTAA
>OMRF01000300.1 GCA_900313435.1 uncultured Lachnospiraceae bacterium
CAAGATAACCGCCCTCGTTTTCGCGATCATCCTGTGGTTTTTTGTAGTGAGCGTGAATGACCCCGACAATACCAGAACGATGATCGTTCCGGTACAGGTTGTGAATGCTGATGTTCTTGAGGAAACCAATGAATATTATGTTCTTTCGGGAAAGACTACTGTCACCTTCCAGGTGACGGGAAAGAGATCGGTGCTCGACAGGCTGACTGCGTCGAGTTTTTCCGCTACAGCCGACATGAACAATCTTGACCGGGAGAATTCAAGGATACCGATAGAGATACAGACCCTGTCCAATGCCTCTTCCGTTACTCTTTCCACAAAGTCGAAATATCTTGATGTAACGATAGGACAGAAGAAGGACAAGAAACTCGTTATCTCCGGAATAGCGAAAGGGACTCCTGCTGACGGTTTTGCAGTGGCCGATGTAGATGTAGCCCCGAATATCATAAGGATAAACGGACCTTCGGATATCATAAACAGGGTGGTCACCGCGGCAGCTTATGTGGATGTGGAGGGAATGTCCTCTACCATCTCGGAGTCAGTGGTGGTGAAACTCCTTGATGAAAACGGAAGTGAGGTGGAATCCTCCTTCCTCGATACAAACCTCACGGCAGTCGAAGTAACTGCGGATATAAAGCCGATCAAATCGGTAGCGATCCTGGTAGAGACAAAGGGAGAGTTGAAGGAGGGACTCGCTCTCGGCGAGATCACCGCCGAGCCTGACAGGGTCACGGTTATTGGACCAAGCGCTGTTTTGAATGATCTCACAGAGATTGTTGTTCCTCCGTCGGTGATCGACCTTAGCACGATCACAAAGAATTTTGAGACTACCGTAGATATTAGCGCCTACCTTCCTTCAGGAGTGTCTCTGCAGAATCAGAAGCAAAGCTCGATAAAGATCAGGGTGACGGTACTCGACAGAGTCAAGAAGACCTTTGAGATACCCGCGGCAAACTTTACCTTCACGAACGTAGAACCCGGCATGAAAGCAACACTTCAGGAGTCGAAACTGTCTGTAGAGATATCCGGACTCGAGGCGGATCTTGAAAAGCTGAAGGCTTCCGATATCACAGGCTCCATCGACTGCAGCGGACTTACGGAGGGAAGCCACAAGGTGAATGTCAAGCTGAACCTCAATTCGGAATTCACGGCTTCCACGGTTACGGGAGATGTAATGATAAGCCCGGGTACATCGGCGGATACTTCCGGTCAGGGTTCAGGTGGATCGGCTAATTCAGATTCCTCCGGGAATACGGATACATCCGCGTCCTCCGGGACTTCACAAAAAAACTCAGGAAACTGAAAGAGGACAGTGAAGAATGATAAAGAAACAATTCGAGATAAAGAATCCTACCGGACTTCACATTCGCCCCGCAAGCCTTCTCTGCGAGGAAGCCATGAACCACCGGTCACATATCACATTTGTTTACGGCGGCAACAATAGCGAAGCAAACTGTAAATCGATGCTTTCCATACTTGGCGCATGCGTTCGCTCGGGAGACTCTATAGAGCTATGCTGTGACGGTGAAGATGAGGAAGAGGCGATGAAAAAGATCGGGGAACTGATAGAAACAGGTTTTGGCGAAAAGGCTTAAAGATCAAAAGTATCAGGAGAAGGAAAATGAAAAAGAAGATTCTTATCACAGGGGCACTCGGTCAGCTTGGAAGAGCCGTAAAAAAAGAATTTGAGGGCGAAGCGGACTTTGTCCTTACTGACATGGTGGAGAGTGACGGAGTCAAGGCTCTTGACATATCGGATATGGAACTTTTGAACAGGACCTTCGATGAGGAGGGACCTGACTTAGTCATCAACTGCGCAGCGTTTACAAACGTGGACGGCTGTGAGAAGGAGGAGGACAAGGCATTTATCGCTAATGCCATAGGTCCCAGGAATCTTGCAATAGTATCCGAGAAGTATGGTGCGAAGCTCATCCATATCTCAACGGATTATGTATTCAGCGGGAACTCCGATCATCCCCTGATCGAGACGGATGAGCCCTCTCCTGTATCTGCCTACGGCAGAACGAAGCTTGCCGGTGAGAGATTCGTGGAATGGTTTTCCACTCGCTTTTTCATTCTCCGTACAGCCTGGCTTTACGGCGAAGGAAAGAATTTCGTAAGGACTATGCTCTCTCTTTCAACGAACCACGACGAGGTCTCGGTCGTATCAGATCAGCTCGGGACTCCGACCAGCGCGAAAGAACTTGCCAGGATGATACATTTTCTTGAGCCTACGGAAAACTACGGCCTCTTCCATGCTACCTGCGAGGGTGACACGAACTGGGCGGACTTTACGGAGGAGATATTCAGGCAAAAGGGTATAAAGACAAAGGTGAACCATGTGACGAGCGAGGAATACAAGCGCATGAATCCTGCTTCGGCAGACAGACCGCATTATTCCATACTCGAAGACAGAATGATAAAGCTTACATCGGACTTTCGGATGAAGGAGTGGAAGGAAGCGTTAAGCGATTATCTTTCAACGGAAGGACAATGATGAGATGTATAGCAGCACAGGTGAAAGCATTAATACGCCGGCGGGTGTCAGAAATGACGCTTCGCCGGCTGTTTCGGTAATCAGCGGGGATTATACCGGGATGAACGAGGCCATAAAGGGACTTCAGACGGAGTATGTGGTCTTTCTGGAAAAGGGTGCCAGCCTCTGTGATAACGCGCTTTCGCGCCTTCTGAAAAGTGTCCGTGGCGTCGGAATGGCATTCTGCGGGTACGAATCACCTTCCGAGGAAAGCCCGGAAACGGTAAGGCGCGTCCTTTCCTCCCCGGATATGGCATGCAGGCTCTTTTTCAGGCTTCATGACGAGAGCATGGTGAGCAACAAGCTTTTCAGAACCTCGATCATCAAAAAGCACGGCCTTTTCTTTGAACCCTCCTTTAAGAGTGAGTGTTCATGCGCTTTTCTGGCATCATATCTGATGTACTGCAAAAACGCACGTTTCATACCGGAGAGGCTTGTCAGAATGAGCGATGATGAGGGTGGCGGCTTCGAAGAAACGGCAGAGTCCCTTAAAGGCTTTTCGTATATGAGGAAGCTGTTCAAAAAGAAGGCGGCTTTTTCGGACGCACTATATTACTGCGGGGAATATATGTCGGATGTCATATTTTCCCTCTACAGCGAGATGGTGAATGACGGGGAAGAAAATGAGGCGCTTTATAGGAACTCCGTTTTCAGGGAGTTCGCGAGAAAACTTCCGCTGATCGTAGAAAAGCCGAATGACAAGGAGTCTCTTTATTATTACAAAGCGATATTAAGATACGGATTTACAGGGAGAGTGGATTATGAAATATGATTATCTGATTGTTGGCGCGGGACTTTTCGGAGCGGCTTTTTCTTTCGCGGTCAGTGAAAAGGGAAAGAAGTGCCTTGTCATAGACAGGCGGGATCATATCGCGGGAAACGCATACACTAAAGAGGAGAGCGGGATCAATGTCCATGTGTACGGCGCTCATATCTTCCATACCTCGGATAAAAAGGTCTGGGACTTTGTTAACCGTTTTTCGGAATTCAATAATTACATCAATTCTCCCATAGCCATATACAAAGACGAGCTTTACAACCTCCCCTTCAACATGAACACCTTCTCGAAGCTTTGGAATATCAGGACTCCTAAGGAGGCAAAGGACATCATAGCAAAACAGATATCCGGCCTCGATATAAAGGAACCGAAAAATCTTGAGGAGCAGGCGCTTTCCCTTGTGGGAACCGATGTCTACGAAAAGCTGATAAAGGGCTATACGAAAAAGCAGTGGGGACGCGACTGCAAAGACCTTCCGGCCTTCATCATAAAGAGGCTTCCCTTGAGATTTACCTATGACAACAATTATTTTTCCGACCGCTATCAGGGGATCCCTATCGGAGGCTACACGAGGCTTGCACAAAAAATGCTCGCCCCTTCGGAGGTCAGGCTTTCCGAGGATTTCCTGAAGATGAGGCAAAATGACTTTTGTCTTTCATCGGGAGAGAAGATCGAATACGACAAGCTGATATACACGGGACAGATAGATGAATACTTTGATTATTCCTTCGGTCCACTGGCCTACAGGAGCGTGAGATTTGAGACTGAGTGCCTTCCTGTTGAGAATTTCCAGGGGAATGCCGTCGTAAACTATACGGCAGAGGATGTGCCCTACACCAGGGTGATTGAGCACAAGCATTTTGAGATGGCAGAATCTCCCGTCACTATCATTTCCCGTGAATACTCATCCGAATGGAAGCAGGGGGACGAGCCTTATTATCCCGTGAATGATGAGAAAAATAACGACCTTTACGAAAAGTATCTTGAGCTTTCAAAGAAGGAAGATAATACGATATTTGCGGGAAGACTCGGTCAGTACAGATATTATAATATGGATCAGGTCATAGCCGAGGCACTTGCGCTTGCGGAAAGGTTATCATAAAATAAAAAGGTTAAGTAATCGCTGACCTAAAAGGAGGATATAAAGGGATATGATCACGGTCGAAAAGAATTGTAACGGTATAGAAGGTCTTGCGGTAATAGAGCCGAAGGTTTTCGGAGATGAGAGAGGCTATTTCATGGAGACCTACAACAAAAAGGACATGGAGGCAAACGGTCTCTTTTATGACTTCGTTCAGGATAATCAGAGTGCTTCAAAAAAATGCGTCCTCAGGGGACTTCATTTTCAGATCAACCACCCCCAGGACAAGCTGGTGAGAGTCATTAAAGGTGAGGTCTTTGATGTGGCGCTCGATCTCAGGAAAGGGAGCAAAACCTTTGGAAAGTGGTTTGGAGTAAGGCTTTCCGCCGAGAACAAGAAACAGTTTCTGATACCCAAGAATTTTGCCCACGGCTTTTTAGTGCTTTCCGATGAGGCGGAATTCTGCTACAAGGTCACTGATTTCTACCATCCCAATGATGAGGGAGGGATCCTCTGGAATGATAAGGATATAGCGATCGACTGGCCGTTCCCTGAGGGGACGGGGGAAAATGATGTCATACTCTCGGACAAGGATAAGGTGAATATGACATACAAGGCTTACCTTGAGAGTATAAAGGCTTGAGGGACTTCCGTTGATAGAGGTAAATGACTTTCTTGACGCCATATTCAATGCCGTCTTCAAAAAGAGCAAAGGGACAAGGGTAGTCATCCCGATCTATTTCAAGTTGAAGGAGATCATGATGTACGGGATCTTCGGACTCGGGACATTTTTTGTAGCCCTCATCACCTATGCGCTCTTTACCGAGACCTTTGGCTGGCCTGTTCTTGTAGGAAACGCCCTTTCATGGGCATTCACCACGCTGTTTGCTTTCCTCACGAACAGGAAGTGGGTCTTTCCCAGGCATAATCAGGGGGCAAAGGCGTTTTTTATCCAGCTATGGCTTTTCGTTGCGGGAAGGCTGCTTACCCTCGGAATGGAGGAATTTCTTCTCTATCTGACCGTAGAGGTCCTGAACTTCCCGAATATGTTGATGAAGCTGCTGGTACAGATTCTGGTCATAACGGCAAATTACCTGTTCAGCAAGGTACTGGTTTTTAGAACTGCAAGGAAAAGTGATATATGATAGATCTGAGTACTGCCGAAAAAAAGCTCGCAGAATATGGTCAGGAGCATATATTAAAGGGTTTTTCCGAACTTTCTCCTGAAAAAAAGGAGCGCTTTCTCTCTGCAATAGAGGAACTTGACCTTGAAAGGTTGAAAAGCGTTCTTTCGCAGGAAAGAAGCACCCATGGCACCATTGAGCCACTGTATGCGCTTACGAGGAATGAGATAGAAGAAAAAAGAAGCGAATACGAAGAAAAGGGGCTTTCCATGCTCGCAGAGGGTAAGTGTGCTGCGATCATCCTCGCGGGTGGAATGGGTACAAGACTTGGCTCTGACAAGCCAAAGGGAGAGCTTTCTGTCGGGGAAACGAGAGAACTCTCGCTTTTTGAGTGCCTCGTAAATACACTGAAGGCATCCTGCGAAAGAGCGAAGAACTATGCTCCCCTTTATATCATGACAAGTGAGAAGAACGATGAGGAGACCAGAAGGTTTTTCAAGGATAAGGATTATTTCGGCTATCCCGGGGAAAAGGTGTTCTTCTTCGTTCAGGACACTGCGCCTGCAGTAGACTTGAACGGAAAGCTGCTCCTTGAGGCACCCGGAGAGATAGCTTC
>OMRF01000299.1 GCA_900313435.1 uncultured Lachnospiraceae bacterium
AATCCGTATTTTAACTGGTCTTCCTGGTATCGGCTGGCCGAAAACGGCCTCTTCCTTCTTTTCTGGATGATCTTCCTCTTTTTGTTTTCGGATATGAAGAGGCTTTCAAGGAGGGAAAAGGAAGAACTCGTCCTGAACGAACATAAGGAGCAGCTTTCCCAAAGGATAGCCCAGGCGGAGAACTTCTACAAAGAGATAAGCGGGATGCGCCATGACATGAATCACCATATCCAGATCATCTCCGCCCTGCTTGAAGAAAATAATATAAAAGAAGCGAAGGACTATATCGCCCGGATGGAGGAAGGTCTAAAAATCACGGAAATAAAAGCTTCGACAGGACATCCGGTCACAGACCTTATCATCTCTGAAATGGTGGAAAGGGCAAGGGAGAAGGGTGCCGTGCTTTCTTACGACTTTACTTTTCCAAAGGGTACAGAAATTGATTCCTTTGATCTTTCAGTGATACTCGGAAACGGTCTTATGAATGCGCTTGAAGCGACAAGTTATGGCGGAGAGATAGTCCTTAGATCCTATATGAAAAAGAACGCTTTTTTGACAGAGATTGAAAATCCCCTTGAGGGGAGCTTTGAGATCGATCCCGAGAGCGGCTTTCCCATAAGTACGAAGAAGGGGCCGGGACACGGGATCGGGTTACTCAACGTGAAAAGGATAGCCGAAAAATATAACGGCGATGTTATCCTTGAAAAGCGTGGTGAAACGGCCGTCCTCTCAGTATTGCTGCAATTTGGGAATTAAGGCTCCGGCGTCACTTTTATCTCAACACGAAGCTCAGGATCCACCGTCACCGTGTAGTGGTGATCCTCATTGTCGCCGATGGGCGAGCGTTCTTCCACGGTCATGTCCGCCTGGCCGGGCTTCACGCCTGTAAAGGTAAAGATCACGTCGTACCCGGCGCCATCCAAATCCTCGTGATCTTCCTTTGCATACTGCCGCTTACTCGTATAGGATACAATATCCGAATCCATGACCACTGTATACTCCGGTCCGCCGCCATCGAAGGATTCGAACTCCAGCGTGGCAGTTGAATCATCGGATTTCGTTTCGTTAATGAAGCTCATTTCTCTTGTACCTCCCAAAAGCACAAAAACCAGGATCAATAGACACGACGCTATTATCAGTACGGGTGAGACTTTGCGTTTGCCCTTGAGTCTCCACACGACGAACACGATCGTGAACAGGGCGATGCCCAGAGCGATCCAGTAAAAAAGAGTGCCAGACATTATTTTACTACTCCTTCTCCCCAGTATAATACAAGCTTCAATCATATGTACTCTGCTCCGAAAAGAAGAGGCTGTCAAGTTTTTTTTCGGTTGCCTATCCGTTATTGCCGTATTATATTAACCATAGTGCTTTAGATAGAGTGCTTTAACGGAGGTTATTTATGCGAAATAGCGCATTAAAAAGGATAGCTGTCATAGGTCTTTTGGGAGGTGTGAGTATGTTTTCCCTGTTTGGCTGCGGAAATAGGACCCGTTACGACGGAAGCAAGGGAGGGGAGCCTGTGGATGTATCCAAGGCAATCGATGTGTACTTCAGCTATTCCACCGGCACCTATATGAATTCCGGCAATTCCTACAGCGCGGTTCTTCGGGACGATGGTGTTGTAGAAGTAAAGGTAAGACAGGACGGGCAGGCAGAAGAAAACGTTCCCGTGATAGAAACAGACAAGACCTTTCTCGAAAAGATCGATCAGATCATAGAGAAAAATAATGTCGCGAAGTGGAACGGTTATCATTTAAGTGCCAGGGATGTGTTGGACGGAGACGGGTTTACTCTTTCCATTAAGATGGATAACGGGCAGAAGATCTCTGCCGGAAGCTATATGGCATGGCCGGACGGATACGGCGCTTTCAAGGGCGAGATGGACACACTCTTTATCGATCTTTATGAGTCCATCTATCCGAACAAGGAGAAGGCCCTGAAGAAATACTTCGATGACGAGGTTCTTTCCGGGCAGGAGTTTAATCCTGAGCTTACGATCTCCTATCCCTATATCTCCGCGGGCGGGAACCGTTTTACCTGGGGAGATCCGAATGTCGCGGAATGTGCCGTGGCGAAACGGATCGCCGGGTTTACACAAGGCGATCTTTATACTGACGATCCCCGGGAT
>OMRF01000296.1 GCA_900313435.1 uncultured Lachnospiraceae bacterium
AAGCTCTATCACAGGGATCTTAAGTATTACGCGTAGACCGCCGGAGTTTGCGCTTAGTCGGGAGGATTGAATGTCTTTCTCGGGAAACGTCAAAAAAGAACTGGAAGCCAGGATACCTTCTGCGCGCCACTGCCAGCTGGCAGAGCTTGCCGGGCTATTTCACTTTTGCGGATATATAGGACGATCTGATGACGGAACAGTCTATACGGGCTTTAAGGCGGAGAGGGAAGGAATAGTCAGAAAAGGCTTTACATTGCTGAAAAAAACATATAATATAGTCGGTGACAATCACGAGGATGACGATTCATTCAGGGAATTCTTCACCAAGATAGGGGATCCGAATGATACGGTTAATCCGCTGATACTCAAGAATCAGTGCTGCCAGAGAGCTTTTTTGCGGGGAGTGTTCCTCGCGGCGGGCTCGGTAAACGACCCTTCCAAGGCCTATCACCTTGAAATAGTCTGCGGAACCGGAGAAAAGGCGGATCAGGTCAAAAAGATCATGAAGGACTTTGAAATAGAAGCCCGGGTGATCTCAAGGCGAAAGAGCTTCGTTGTATATCTCAAGGACGGTGAGAGCATATCACTCTTCCTGAGCGTTATAGAGGCTACCAACGCCCTGATGGAAATGGAAAATGCCCGTATCTATAAAGAGGTGAACAATACCGTCAACAGGCGCGTTAACTGCGAGATGTCAAATATCCGAAAGACGGTGGAGTCTTCCTCCAGACAGATTGAGGATATAATATACATAAGAGATCATTACGGATTTGAAAAACTGCCGGAGAGCCTGGCCGAAATGGCGGAAGTGAGGCTCGAGTTTCCCGAGGCTCCTCTTTGGGAACTGGGAGAAAAGCTTGATCCGCCGGTGGGGAAATCGGGAGTCAATCACAGGCTGAGAAGACTGGGTGATATTGCACGCTCTCTGCGTGGGGATGCAGACTGAGTGCGTGAGGGGACCGCAAAAGCAGAGTATTGGGTACAAAGCAAAATGCGGAGTTTATGAAAGGAATGAAAAAATGAAGACAAGCAAGGTTACGGTAAAATTTGAAGGTGGACAGGAGGCACGCCCCATCGCACTTCTCGTTCAGGAGGCAGGAAAATTCGACAGCAAGATTTACCTTGAACTTGATAACAAAAAAGTTAATGCCAAGAGCATTATGGGAATGATGAGTCTCGGGCTTAAGGGAGGAGACGAGATTCAGGTATCGGCTGACGGAAGCGATGAAGATAAGGCGCTTCAGAGTGTTTGCGGTTTTCTTGAGGGAGAAAACTAAAGATACGGTAGTATTATGAGAAAAAACAAAAAAATGCTTTTTGTTTACAATCCCAAAGCGGGAAAGGCGATGATCAGAACCAAGCTTGCGGATATTCTTGATATTTTCACCGCAGGCGGTTATGAGATCACCATTGTCCCCACGAGAAGGCACGGAGATGCATCCTCGATAGTAAAGAACCGTTCTGAGGGCTACGATGTGGTAGTATGCAGCGGAGGGGACGGGACACTTGATGAGGTCGTTAACGGTATGCTGCTTTCCGACCACAGGACACCGCTTGGTTACATCCCTGCCGGCTCGACAAATGATTTTGCGGCAAGTCTGGCCATACCCACAGATATGCTCAAGGCTGCGCAGATCATAGTGGACGGTCAGGATTTTGCATGTGATGTCGGAAGTTTTAACGACACCATGTTTATTTATGTGGCAGCATTCGGACTTTTCAGCGAGATATCATATTCTACCGACCAGCAGATCAAGAATGCACTCGGCCACACCGCTTATATTTTAAGCGGAGGAAAATCGATCCTCAACGCCCACGCTCACAAGCTTAAGATAATAGCAAACGGCGAGGAGATAGAGGATGTTTTCATTTACGGAATGATATCCAATTCCCGCCAGGTCGGAGGGTTCCAGGGAATAATGGGACCGGATGTAAAGCTTGACGACGGGGAATTTGAAGTGACACTTATCAAGGATCCCAAGAATCCGCAGGAATTAAATACGATACTTGTGTCACTTCTTGAGAGAAACTTTGATAATGAGCTTATGTACAGCTTCCGCTCGAATGATATCATCATTGAAAGCGATGAGCCGGTGAGCTGGGCCCTTGACGGAGAGGCCGGTGGCTCTCACAAGAATGTGAGGATACGTACCCTTCCGAAGGCCATAGATATAAAAGTCATGTATCAGTAAAGATGTTTTAAACTTGTTTTTTGATGGAGTTGTTTTATCAGGAGGAATCGGATCATGTTAGTATCGGCAACGGATATGCTCAGAAAGGCAAAGGCAGGGCACTACGCGGTAGGGCAGTTCAATATCAACAACCTTGAGTGGACCAAGACTATCCTCAGTACCGCAAAGGAGCTCAGAAGTCCCGTTATTTTGGGCGTATCGGAGGGAGCCGGAAAGTATATGGGCGGCTATGACGTTGTAGTCGGTATGGTAAACGGCCTGCTTAAGGATCAGAATATTGACGTACCCGTTGCCCTGCACCTGGATCACGGTACTTATGATCATTGTTATAAATGCATAGATGCGGGATTTTCGTCCATCATGTTTGACGGATCCCATTATTCGATAGAAGAGAATGTACAGAA
>OMRF01000342.1 GCA_900313435.1 uncultured Lachnospiraceae bacterium
AAAAAGACTCTCTGAACCATCCGAAGGACAGCAGTTCTCCTATCATATCCGGCACCTCACTCTGGCTTCTTATGAATGAAAAAGACAGAACAATGGTCTTCCCCGACAAGGTCGGGATCGATATCAAGGGAGTTGCTGCTCCAAAGGGTGCCTCTCTTCCGAAGGCTGTCCTTATGCCTTCCCCCGATTCAAGTGATGTCATTTTTTCCGGGAGCCGGGAGCTTACTGCCGGCTGGTCTCTTTCAGACATGAACGGTCATCTCAACAATTCACGTTATTTCGATATTGCAGACGACCTGCTGCCCCTTGACGAGATAGAAACCCTTTCACCAAAAGGCTTTCAGGCCGACTACATCAACGAGATCCTGCCCGGAGACAGGCTTTTCGTTGAGTACAAAAAAACCGCGGATGCCTGGTACTTCCGCGGTGATCTTGTTGAAAAAAGTAAGCCGGCCTTCAGGCTGAAGATAGCCTATTAAGGTTTTTCCTTGTAGGGATCCCTACATGACCCGAACAGCGCCGCCACATGCTCTGCCACGGCCTCAAGATGTATCCCTGTGGTATTTATCAAAATATCATAATTCATTCTCGAACCCCATTTCTGCCCCGTATAGAATTCATAATATTTCGCGCGTCCGCGGTCTATCCTCTCGATGCGCCTGCGAAGATCCTTGTCTGAAAGCCCCTTTACCTCATCATCGCCGTAGGAATTTTCACGGGTACGTTCCATCCTGCTGTCTATGTCTGCATATACGAAGAGCCTGAACGGTTCCATATCCCTTAAGATGTAGTCAGCGCAGCGCCCGACTATAACACAATCCGATTTCTCCGCGAGATCCCTGATGATCTGGTGCTGTTTTGAATATATCTCAAGATTTTGTTCCATAACGGGATTTGCCTGGGGATAAAGTGTACGCGCTGTGTGTATGGGGTAGGAAAATACAGGACGCCTCTCGACTATGGTCTTCACATATTCCTTTGAGAGCGAGGTCTGTTCCGCTATCTCTTCAACTATTTCCTGGTCGTAGTAGGCGATCCCAAGCATCTCTGAAAGCCGTCGACCAAGCTCTCTTCCGCCTGAGCCAAATTCCCGTCCGATGGTAATTATCCTGTTCATACGTGGTCTCCTTGTCTTTTGCTATGCAAAGCCCTGTACCCTGTAATTATAATGCGAAGCTCCGTTAATGTCACTTAGAAGAATGATCAAGCCGCTCCCTTGCTCTCTCAAGATAGAGTCCCGCGACATCTATATCCGTAAGCTGGTAGACCATCCTTGAACCCACCGCATCTTCTATCTCGTTCAGATACCACTTCCCCTCATCCGGGATAAAATCTATCCCGATGAAATCGGAATCAAGGAGCCTCTGCACCTTTTGGGCAATTTCAAGAACATCTTTGTCCGGCTCAAAAAGGCTTATCTCACCGCCTCTTGAGTAATTACTGCGAAAATCATCCGCGGATGAACGAAGGATGCTTGTTAATATCCTGTCTCCGACCATATAGATACGAAGATCCTTCGTGTGCTCCGATACGGCTCTTTGGGCAATATAGGTTTTCCCGGGCTTTTTTATGAGCCTCTCATACTTTTCTATGTTTTCTACCCAATATACCTCATGACCGCCATGACCAAAGATCTCCTTCATCACAAACGGAAAATCCGGAAAGGAAGCGCCTTCTTCACAGAGCACCGTGTCGATCCTCGGGATGCCGTTTTCAACGGCAAAAAGAAAATTTTCCCATTTGTTGTTTCCAAGGCGTACCGTCTTCTCATTGTTCACGCATATCACGCCCTGCTCTTTGCAGAGTTGGTTGACCCTTATATCACGGCTTCTGTTCAAAACGATATCGGCTTTGGAAAGAAGCTTTAAAAATGAGGCGTCAAAAGACCCGGTATAAAGGGAGAGCTCTATGGAAAGATCCGCTGACCTTTTGATAAGTTCCGATATGAACCAGCTGTTTCGCCCAACATCAGCTTTGTTGTAGACAAGAAGCCCAAAATTCATTTTTTCAGTTCAAAGATAATGTGCTCTATTATATGCTCTGCCATATTGATCCCCGTGCAATCCAGCGAGGACTTAAAATGCGGATTGGAATTTACCTCGCATACAAGAGGTCCTTTTTCCCCAAAAAGGACATCGACGCCTGAAAAGTCAAGCCCCAAGGCTTCTGAGGCTTTTATCGCTATGGCTTCCTGCTCTTCATCTACCTCATAGCGCTTCATGCTGCCGCCGTTTGTGATATTTGATCTGAAATCGGAAGGATTAAACCTGAGCATGGAAGAGATCACCTTTCCCCCAACGACATTGACCCTGATATCATGACCGCTGCTCTCCTCTATGAACTCCTGCAGCAAAAAGGGCCGGGCACCGATATCCGCTATGATCTCCTCCGCAGCCGCCCTGTCCTTTGCAAGATGGACCTGCTGCCCGAAGGAGCCAAAGGCCTCCTTTATCACCATGGGATAATCAAGGCTTTTCTCAACGGCGTCAAGAAAATCAAGGCTTTTGATCCCTGTACCGGAAAAAGCCTTGGGCGAAAAAAATGTCGTGGGAAACGGGATTCCCGCCTTCTTTAAAAAGAGACATGTAAGCGCCTTGTTGTCGCAGTTTTCTATAGAAGATGCGGAATTAAAGAGCCTCACCCCGGCTTCTTCAAGCCGGCGCGCAAGCAGAATGTCCTTGTCCCAGAAAACCGAAAAATCCGGGAGATCAAGATCTTTAAAATCAGACTGGACAGAACACATCAGCTGATCCGTCCTCTTTATCTCCATTTCTATATCGCGGGACAGAGCCTGCTCTCTGATGAGATCATATATCTCAAAAAACTTTTCAGAATCCACAAAGGAATTTACGATGAGCCAGCCCCTCATATCAGCCTTCCCTGTCAAGCAGATAAAGCGCTTCAAGGAACCTTTCCATATACTGTCTTTCTCCTGTAGTCACCCGAAGGCAGGTGCCAAGCTCTCCGACAGAAGGATAAGTCTTTATCAGTATCTGTTTCTCGGCTTTCATCCGGTTCATGACAGCAGCTGCGTCGGTCTTAGGCTTAATGAAAATGAAGTTTCCTTCCCCCGCGTTTATGCTGTAACCGTTCTTCTTGAGCTCTGAGACAAGCCACTTCTTGCCCTCTCGCTGTTTTTCAATGAGCCCGTCTATCATCCCCGGTGTCTTTATTATCTCTTCCGCGAAAAGCAGGCCTATCGCATTCACGTTGTGGGGAGTTGAGAGCTTCTGGACGAGCCTGATCCCTTCAGGGCGGCCACAGACATAGCCGAGCCGAAGTCCACCCAGAGAAAAGAGCTTTGAGAAAGTCCTCGTCACAAAGACGTTGTCACGCTCGAAGGCGCAGGAAAGAAGCTCGTTCGGATAAAAATAAATATAGGCTTCGTCGATCAGCACGGTGGTCTCGCAGAGCGCAGCCTTTTTAAGCACAGCATCCACCTCATCCCTTGTATAAACATTTCCCATGGGATTGTTGGGATTCAGTAGGATCACAAGATCCGTGTCCGGCGTGATAGCGTCAATAAGCTTTGAGCTGTCAAAGGAAAGGTCCTTTTCATAGGGCACCGGAACGAAGGTTCGGCCGTACATTTTGGAATAGACGGAAAACATGGCGTAGGACGGGTCTGCCCCGACTATGCGCCCTCCCGGACGGGAAAAAGCCTCTATGACCTGTCTTATGCCCTCGGAAGAGCCGTTCACAAGACAGATATTTTCTATGCTGCAGTGGAGGAACTTCGCGAGAGTCTCGGTAAAGGGCAGGGTCTCCGGGTATTTTGCTATAGTCTCCGGCGTGATCTTTGAAAGCGTTTTTTGGATGAAAGCCTCCGGAAGTCCTCCGGGATTTTCGTTCAGATCAAGCCGAAGATATCCGCTCCGAAGGTTCTGGTCGAAGATCCGGTCGAGATTCTCCACGTTCGGGTTGATGTAGTAGGACATTATTATCATTCCTTTCAAAAATGACATCTCCAGGGGAAACTATATATTAAAAGACGTGATAAAGCAAATAGATTGCATATTTCATGCGGTAAAGATAAAATGACTAAATATGTATAACATCTATTTCGAGGTGGCAGCGATAGGCTTCATCACTGTCCTCCTTTTGTATCTCCATATAGAGTATCCAAACGCGTCTGAGAGCAACCGCCGGTACCGGCAGTGGGTGACGTGGATCCTCGCCGGTCTTGTGATCGATGTTATCGCATCGAGGACCACAGATTACGGGGCAGTGATCCCGCCTTTTTTGAACATCCTGATAAACACGGCTTATTTCATGATCGCAACGGGATGCTTTTACAGCCTTGCGGGATATCTTCATTCAATCGTGAAGGGAAGATTCTCAGACTTTTACATGAAGTTCCTCAGGGTGCTCTGCATCGCATATATGATCTTCCTTACTGCCAATATCTTCACGGGATGGCTGTTCACCTTTGATGAGAACGGAACCTATACCCACGGTCCTTTGTACGCTCTCATCTATATCCTCCAGATAGTTGTAATCGTCATGTCAATAATCCTCCTGCTCTCAAGCAGAAAAAAGCTTGAAAAACGGCAGCTTATCGCCATCTGGCTCTTCATGGGCATCATATTGGCAGGTTTTGTCCTGCAGGCTGTATTGTTCCCGAAAACACTCCTTGTTTTTTACAATTTCGCCCTGGCTGCCACGACGGTCCTCTTCGTCATAGAGACCCCCGACTATGTGAAACTGGCGGATGCCCTTGAAGACGCGGCGGAGCAGCGGCACCGTGCCGATGTCGCAAATCAGGCCAAAAGCAATTTTCTTGCCAATATGTCACACGAGATCCGGACGCCCATGAATGCTATCGTGGGTCTTGACGAGATGGTAATAAGGGAATCTGACAGCCCGAAGGTAAAGAAGTATGCCCTGGATATAAGAAGCGCCGGAAACACGCTCCTCTCCATCATTAATGACATCCTGGATCTGTCAAAGATAGAGTCCGGAAAGATGGAGCTGGTGCCGGTGGATTACGATTTTGCATCCGTCCTTAACGATATAGTAAACATGACTATGAAGAAAGCTCTTGAAAAGGGCCTTTCTTACGACCTTGAGGTGGATCCTGACATCCCGTGTGAGCTTCACGGGGATGAGATCCGCATCCGCCAGATCATCTTAAATCTCACAAATAATGCCATAAAATACACCCAGGAAGGCGGTATAAAGCTGTCCCTTTCTTACAAGAAGGAGGAACAAAGGCTGATCGTCTGCGTCCATGATACAGGGATGGGGATAAAGCCGGAGGATATGGACAGGCTCTTCTCGTCATTCCAGCGGCTTGACGAGACCAGGAACAGGAATGTCGAAGGGACCGGTCTGGGGCTCAAAATTACAAAACAGCTGGTGGAGCTGATAGGCGGTTCCATATATGTGGAGAGTGAATATGGCAAAGGCTCCTGCTTTACGGCGGAGGTGGTTCAGGAGATAGTCTCCGAAACACCCATCGGGGACTATAAGGAGCATCTTCAGAACGCCATCGAGATCAATGAGGAATTCAAGCCAAAGCTTGTGGCGCCAAACGCCAGGATACTGATAGTTGATGATAATGAGATGAATCTTGAAGTCATAACATCGCTCCTTGAAGAAACCAGGATTAATGTGACTACCGCCATTTCCGGCATGGATTCCATAGACATCCTTGAAAAGAAATCCTTTGATATGGTATTCCTTGATCAGATGATGCCGGAGATGTCCGGAACAAGGACTCTTGAAGTCATAAATGAAAAGCATCTGTGCGACAACACACCTGTCATCGTACTTACCGCCGATGCCATCGTGGGCGCGAGGGATTCTTATGTGAGGGCGGGCTTTACGGACTATCTTTCCAAGCCTGTAATGTACCCGGAGCTTGAAGCTATGCTGATGAAATACCTTGACAAGAGCCTCCTTCTCACAAAGGACGAGATCGAGTCCGAAGAGCGAAGACTACAAGAAGAGAGGGAAAATGAAAAGCAAAGAGTTCTTGTGATCTGCGACTCGGAAGAAAAGCTGAAACTCGCAAAAACATTGATCTCTGAAGACTACAAGGGAGTCTTTGTAAGAAATATGGCTCAGGCAAAAAAATATCTTGAGAAGCATGAAGCGGCTTTTGTCATAAGGGACATTAAGGACCTTGACCGGGAGGGATCATGAAAAAGAAAAAAGGCTTTATCATCCTGTTTATTATCATAGCCTTCCTCTTTGCCATGCTTTTGGAACTTTCCAAAAACACGTTGTGGGGATGGGCGGTCTTTGGCGCGGTAATGGCGGTCTTTCTTACTGTACGTTTGAAGCTCAAAAATAACGGCAGGCTTATCCGCTTCCTTTCGTGGATCATACTGTTTGCAGCTTTGTTCCTTGTCTTTAAACTGAGCTATCCGCCTTACAAGAGGGTTCCCGCCGTGAATGTGAAAAACCCGGAAATTACGGGGACTGTAACTATTTGACAGGGGAAGCTTACCGGGGTGAAGAACGCAGACAAAGATGTGGAGGTCTATGCGGGTATCCCCTATGCCGCTCCGCCGGTCGGAGATCTTAGATGGAAGGAGCCTCAGGAACCTGAGAAATGGGAGGGTGTCCGCTCCTGCGACTATTTTGCTCCGAAATTCATGCAGAAAGAGAATTCTACCCTCTATGATTCCCTCGTCATGCTCATCGCTTACAACGACTTCAAATGGTTTGACCCTACAGACAATTACAGGGAGGCGATGAGCGAGGACGCTCTGTATGTAAATATCTGGAAGCCTGCGGGTGATATAAGCGACTGCCCCGTACTCTTTTACATTCACGGCGGATCCTTAAAGACCGGTTCGCCTTCTTATGATCAGTACAATGGTGAGGCCTACGCAAAGCGGGGCATCGTCTTTGTTGACTTTGCTTACCGTTTGAACATCTTCGGATACTATGCGGATGAAGTCTTTGCTTCCGAGTCCGAAAACGGGACAACCGGAAATTACGGCCTGCTGGATCAGATCGCGGCGCTTCGATGGGTCCATGATAATATATCAGCCTTCGGCGGAGATCCTGATAACATTACGATCGCCGGAGAATCGGCGGGGTCGTCAAGCGTGAACGCGATATGCGTTTCCCCTCTAGCCAAAGGGCTTTTCAGACGCGCCATAGGCGAAAGCAGCGGCATCGCGGCAAATACCCCGTACCACACCTTCAGACCCTTAAATAAAGCGCTTGAGATGAAGAATGAGGTTTATGAAAAGATGAAGGTAAGTAGCCCGGATGAGCTCAGAAAGATCGATGCCAGGGCCCTTGTGAAAGCCGCGGATGAATACAACTCCATGACTGTGGACGGCTACGCCATACGAGAGCAGCCTGCGGAGACATACAAAAAGGGCGAGAATAATGAAGAGGCTCTCCTTAGCGGGTTTAACGGTTCGGAGGCTTATGTCTTTGTCATCACCGGACCAAAGGTAACGAAAGAAAACTATCAAGACCTGCTGAAACAAAACCTCGGAGACTGCGCAGAGGAGATCGTCTCTTACTACCCGCCGGGTGACGACCCCAAGTGTCAGTACAGTACTGTCATGAGCGCAGCCTGGTTTGCCTACAGCCACAACGTCTGGTCTTCATATATGGCGGATGAAGGGCGACCGGTTTATGAATATCTGTTTAACAGAGAAAATAAGGGCCTGAGCACCAACCATGGAGGGGAGCTCCCCTACTTCTACGGCAATCTTTCTACACAACCGCAGAATTACGTCCCTTATGACTATGAGCTTTCTGATACGATCATGGATTATATAGAAAACTATGTCCGGACAGGAAACCCGAACGGAGAGGGTCTTCCAACCTGGCAGGACTTCTCAAAAGATCGGACAAAGCTCCTTTTGCTATCTGACGAGGTCTGTATGACTGAGGATCCAAATCTCAAGATCTATGAGATCCTGAACAAGTCGAAGATGCAAACCCGGGGAGCCTCTCTGAAACAGTGAATAAACATTGAAATAAAAAATTGGAGGGATTTATGAAAAAAGAAAAGGATCTGTCGATCATCAATTGCATCGCGACAAGCCTTTTGGCCTATTTCTTCACGGTGCCTGTGCATGAGCTGTTCCACCTGCTGACTTATCTCGCATACGGGGACAGCATAATGTGCTACTCAGCCGGAGCAGTGCAACCGATGGGATATATTGACATCAGCTCATTTTCCGTCTTTAACAGGATCATGGCAGGCGGAGGCAGCGCATCAATAATAAATGCTATTATCGGTATTGTGTTATTGATCGTTGTACTTAAGGTCAAAATGGGACCTATGATAAGGCTTTTCATGATTCAGCTGATGGGCGCGCACCTGTCCTGCGGCTTTGGTTATTTCATGATCGGTGGTTTCTTCGGCGCAGGGGATTGGGGACAAGTGATAAGTTACCTGTCCGATACTCCGGGCACGATAACCGCTCTTCGTGTGATACTCTCCGTTATCGGTTCCGCAGGAGTAGTCTTCCTCTTCTTCATCCTGAATCACATGTCTTATTACTTCATAGAAGATCCCCAGAACAAACCGGAAAAGCTTCGCATAGCTGCAAAGATCCATCTTCCAATGCTCATATTGGGCTATGGAGTGGGCCTTATAATAACTGTGCTCTCGCCGGCGGCTGCATCGGGACACCTGAGCCTCGGTCTTGGGATATTGTACAATATGATGTGGATCCCGTTCCTTTGGGGATTTTTGTTCACGGGACCGATGAACGTGCTCCCGCCGAAAAAGAGCCGCTTTTTGTACAAGCTTCCGGCCAAGCCGAACTGGATCCTCTTTGTGATCGCCGTGATCCTGATCATTGTTGATATTGTCGTATTCGGGCCGGGGATTTGGTTTGTTTGAAAGATAATAAAAAGAACCCGGCTGTGCCCTTCGGGGCACAGCCGGGATACATTATTTATACGCTGATGTGATCAATTTCTCACCCCATCGCCTTCTTCAGCACTTCCTTTACTGCCTCCTTCAGGGTGGACGCTTCTTTTGAGATCGAATT
>OMRF01000329.1 GCA_900313435.1 uncultured Lachnospiraceae bacterium
AAGCTCTTCCTTCTCCTCCTCAGTGACTTCTCCCTTTATCATACGAAGAAAGATCTCTGAAAGCCTCTTTGCCTCGTCAACGCTCTTGCCTATCACAAGGTCAAGCATCATATCACAGGACGCCTGGGATATCGCACAGCCATCCCCCGAGAAGGCTCCATCCGTGATCACTCCGTCGTGAACCTTAAATGATAATATGATATCGTCACCACAGGAGGGGTTGACACCTTCAAGCGTGAGATCCGCGTCTTCGATCTCATGCTTATGCGTCGGATTTACATTGTGTTCGGTAAGAATCTCATTGTAAAAGGTGTTCATAGATCAATCCTTATAGCCCATAACGCTCCTGATATCTGAAAGCGTTGACAAAAATGCGTCAATATCATCCTTTGTATTGTAGTAACCAAGAGAAGCTCTTGCTGTTGATCTTACGCCCAGGAATTCATGCAGGGGCTGGGCACAGTGATGTCCTGCTCTGATACAGATATTTCTGGAACTCATTATCTCTGAAATATCGTGGGGATGGACTCCATCGACGGTAAAGGTAAATATCCCGTGATGCTCCCTTCCTTCGCCTGATCCCAGTATCTTCACATGCGGGATTGCTGAAATCCCCTTCATCATATATTCCGAGAGTTCCTCCTCACGCCCTGTGATATTTGAAAAGCCTTTTGACTCTATGTAATCAAGGGCTGACAGAAGACCTTTAACGCCTCCTGCGTTCAATGTCCCCGCCTCAAATCTGTACGGAGGATCGCTGTATCTTTCAGAGTCCCTGTGAACATATTCTATCATCTCACCGCCTGAAAGAAAGGGCGGCATTTCTTTGAGAAGAGATTTTTTTCCATAGAGCACGCCTATGCCCATTGGAGAAAACATCTTGTGACCGGAAAAAGAAAGAAAATCAACCCCGCTCTCTCTTACATCTGTCCTTACGTGGGGAACACTCTGAGCCCCGTCCGCCACAAATACCGCGCCGCATTCATGAGCTGCCTCTACGAAGGGCGTTAATTTATTGTCCCTTCCGAACACATTTGACATGGCGCTCATAGCGACTATCTTCGTTTTCTTTGAAAGTGCCGCTTTAAAAGCTTCAAGCGAAAAGACACCGTTTTCGTCGCACTCGAAGATCTTAAGGACTGCCTTTTTTCTTTCACAGAGCCTCTTCCAGGGAAGATAGTTTGAGTGATGCTCCGCTATGGAGATAATAACCTCGTCACCCTCCAAAAGTTTCTCATCACCGTAAGAGTAAGCCACGAGATTTAAGCCTTCAGTGGCATTTCTTGTAAATACGATCTCGGAGGAACTGTCCGCATTTATGAAGGAGGCCACCTTCCCCCTTGTTTTTTCAACCATTTCAGTGGCTCTTACGCTTATATCATACAGCCCTCTCATGGGATTGGAATTAAGCGTTCTGTAGAAATCCGCAACGTCATCTATGACCTTCTTCGGCTTCTGTGATGTTGCGGTATTGTCAAGGTATATTATGTTATTATCTTTTATCAGCGGAAAATCAGCTCTTATCAGTTCGTCTTCTCTGGTCATCTTGTAAGATCATCTATCCTTTTTAAGGTTTCACTATCGCCTATCTTTTTCTTGATCGAATCTATCACTGCCCTTGAAAGCATGTCATAGATCATCTCCTCAGGTATCCCCCTGCTCTGAAGATAAAAGAGCGTCTCGGAGTCTATCTTTCCTATGGTCGCCCCGTGATTTCCCTCAACGTCCTCCTCGGTGCACAGTATGACGGGAACCGAGCGGTTTACCACGCCATCGTTCATCAGAAGCACTTCTTCTGTTTCTGTTCCGACTGCTCCCTTTGCGCCCCGTCTAAGATCAATGGTTCCTCTGAAGGTCTTTTGTCCGTTTTCTGAAAGGACGCCGTTTACTTTGATGAGAGAGTTTGAGCGTTTCCCGATGTGGTTTATTATCTCATTGATATCAAGAACCTCATCCTGTCCGGTAAGGTATGCTATATCGGTCGTGAGTGAAGAATCCTTTCCCGAAAGATCTGAAAGGCTCCCGAGATAGACCTTTCCTCCTGAAAGTACCACCTGGATCAGATGGAAACTTCCGTTCTCACCTACCTCTCCTCCAATATCTGATATTATCCTGCTCTCTTTTGAGAGCGAGAAAACCTGGATAAGAGTCAGTTCAGCATCCTTTTTGATCTCATATTTTGTCTGGATGCACTGTTCTACCGCTTCATCCTCAGCGCAGGAAAAGAACATGATGGCCGTCCCGCTGCATCCTTCACTGACAGTCAGATCGATTGGAAGAATGACATTTTTATTATCCTTTGCGGGAAGATCTATATAAAGGGGTTCGTCTTTTTTTCTGCCTTTAAACGCGAAAGAACGAACGGGAGCGCCTGAAGAAAGTACCATCTTCTCCACTTCTTCGCCGGCGCCGGTACGCTGTTCTTTGAAGGAAGTCTTGTCTTTTTCTTCGAAAGAAACTTCAGACGGGATCCTGCTTTCCTCTTTAGGATTTTTTTCATCCAAAAATGCGACGTCACAAGCCTCATTAAGCTTCAGCCTGTTCCATGTAGGTGAGGGCATAGGATTTAATCTTAATGCTTGGTCCATATATTCACCCTGATGTAC
Source organism: uncultured Lachnospiraceae bacterium (assembly GCA_900313435.1). Taxonomy (GTDB): domain Bacteria; phylum Bacillota; class Clostridia; order Lachnospirales; family Lachnospiraceae; genus RUG306. The sequence continues at coordinate 2,607 of OMRF01000329.1, forward strand.
CTTTCATTTCAAGCCGTATGAGGTTATTCATCTCAACCGCGTATTCAAGGGGAAGTTCCTTGCTTACATTGTCCGCAAAGCCGCTTACTATGAGCGCCCTTGCTTCTTCCTCGTCAAGTCCCCTGCTCATGAGATAAAAGACCGTATCATCAGAGATCCTGCCTATTCTTGCCTCATGACCTATGTCGCAGTCGCTTGTCCTTATGTCCATTGCGGGAATAGTATCTGATCTTGAGTCATCATCTATCATCAGGGATTCGCAGGAAACAGAGGATTTTGAGCCCCTTGCCTTCTCCGTCACTACAACAGAGCTCCTGAAGGTTGATGCCCCGCCTGACTTTGAGATGGAACGGGTATTGATGTAGGAAGATGTATCCGGTGCATTGTGAAGGACCTTAGTACCTGTATCCAGATCCTGTCCTGCCCCGGCAAAAGTAACTCCGGTGAATTCGCTCTTTGCCCGCGCTCCGGAAAGAACGCTCATCGGATAAAGGTATGAGACATGAGAACCGAAGGAGCCGGAAACCCATTCTATCTTTCCGTCCTCCTCGACCCTTGCCCTCTTCGTGTTGAGATTGTACATATTCTTTGACCAGTTCTCTATGGTCGAATAACGGAGAGTCGCGCCCTTTTCGATAAAGAGCTCGACACATCCGGCATGAAGGTTCGCAACATTGTACTTTGGCGCGCTGCAGCCCTCTATGAAGTGGCAGTAAGCGCCTTCATCCACTATTATCAGGGTATGCTCAAACTGACCGGCACCGGGCGCATTCAGCCTGAAATAGGACTGAAGCGGTATCTCAAGGTGAATACCCTTCGGCACATAAACAAAGGAACCTCCGGACCATACCGCGCCGTGGAGAGCGGCAAACTTGTGGTCTGTGGGGGGAACAAGATGCATGAAGTGTTCCCTT
>OMRF01000294.1 GCA_900313435.1 uncultured Lachnospiraceae bacterium
CAGAGGGATCTTCTTGAGACCATCCAGATGCAGGAGCCTCGGATCACTGATGTTACGATAGAGATGGATCAGGACATCAGGAAGGGTGCTCTTATCATAGATCTTTCCTACGCGATCATAGGCGAGAACGTGCAGGACAATCTGGTATTTCCCTTCTATCTGAATGCCGAGACACCTGAGGAAGTTCCGGAGGAATTTGAGAACGGAGAATATGAAGCTGATGCTTCGTATGTTGAAGAGGAAAGCTGATGAATCCAAAGAACGAAAAAAAGAACATAGCCTCCTTCGGGGTGGATCGACGCACAAGGCAGGATATCCTCGATGATATAGAAAAAAAATCAAAGAGCTATACTCCCGAGTGGGTGTTTTCAAAGGATGATCCCGATATCGGAAGCGTCATAGCCCAGATCTTTGCGGATCAGTCGGAGAGGACCATCGGTGTCATAAACCGCGTTTATGAACGGTATCGTCTTGCTTTTGTGAACCTTCTTGACATTACGAGGGATTCCGTCACCCCTGCTCACAGTATAGTGACAATGAATGTTATATCCTCTACCATTCCCGGAGTGGATCTTGCCGCGGGGACGAGGCTTCTTGTGGCTGAGGCGCCGGTAGACGAAAACGGCGTAACGGATACAGTGCCGGTATTTGAGACGGACAAGAGTTTCCATGTCACCGGTGCTTCCATCACGGAACTTTTTATGACGGACGAAAAGACGGGGGATGTTATCCCGCTTAAGGGAGACTTCAAGGAGCAGGAGCTGATCCTTGAGGATCCTGCCGAGGATTTCTCGGCTGATATTACAGAAGAGCCTCTTTTTCCTCCCGAACCTTCAATGGTTGAATCTTTCGAGCCTTTCACCCTCTTCGGAAAGAAAAAGGGGATAGGAAAGAATGCGATCATATTGTACCACGACAGCGCTTTTGATACGGAAGGCGCTGAGATAAGGCTCTATGTCAAGGGAAATGACTCCTTTTTACAGGAGCTTTCCGATAGTGAAAGATACCTCCTTTCCTACAAGGGGGAGGAAGGGATCAAAAGTTTTGATTCCGTTAAGCTTTCAGAGAACAAAGAGTATATCTCCCTCCTCGCGAAGGAACCCTTTACACCTGTGAGTGTCGAAGGGACAGAGTACGGTGCCCTTATCATAGAAGCTGCGCAGCCCGTTACAGAAGAGGTTTCCGTATCCACTATCGGGATATCCTCGGAAGGAGAACCCATTCTTCCCATCGCAGTGTCTGACGGAAATTCGGATCTTGATCCGGACAACTTCCTTCCCTTTACCGATACACTTTCACTCTACGCCGATTGCAATATCTCCTGCGACAGGTATTTCCGTATGACCGGCGCACGCTGTACCGTTGAGTTTTCCGTTACATTTTTGGAGAACATCTTCGACCTTACCGTCCAGCAGGTTGAATCGGCCCTGAAGATAATAAAAAGAAAGCCCCGTGCCGAGATAACCCCTGCTTATGCAGATGTATTCATCCAGGAGATAGCGGTCGAGTACTTCAATGGTATAGGCTACAGAAAGCTTGACATAGATACCGAGCTGTCGACATCCCTTGAAAAGGCAACTGCCGGAAAGCTCAGGTTTTCTTTCATCATCCCCTCCGACTGGGAACCGGTGGATTCCACCGGAGTGGAAGGCAGGGCCATAAGGTTTAGGATACTTAAGGCAGACAACTGTTATATGAGACCGGCAGTCCACCATTATCCCCGCTTTACGGATATGAGGATATCCTACTCCTATGATGGGCAGAGCGTCGCGCCGAAGAAGATAACGAGGATCTCCGGCACGAAGAAAGATGATATCACCAAAGACATGAACAACAACGAAAACGTACCCGTGTTCAAGCGCTCGGAGTATTACGGGGACTGCCTTTACATAGGACTTTCAAAATGCCCGGAGACGGGACCTGTGAGTCTATTTGTCGACCTTGAGGATAGGATGAGCCATCTTCCGATTCCCATTACCTTTGAATATTCATCGCAGAGAGGGTTCAGGCAGCTGAAAGTAATGGATTATACGGACAGTCTGAGCCGCGCCGGGATAATAATGTTTGATCCACCTTCCGATTTCTGTGCTGTGAAGCTTGAGGAAAAGAGCAGACACTGGCTTCGGATCTCAAGGGATATGAAAAAGGATGCCTTAAACGGAAGGACTGATGTTTTTCTCCCCGTTATCAGGAATATGAAGATGAACGGGATGACGGTCACGAACCTTGAGGAGAATGCCGAGGACGACTTCTATATTGATGAGGTAAAGCCGGATATGACCTTCACCGTAAACTATGAAGGTCTCGTCCGTATAGAACTCTGGGTCAACGAATTCAAACATATCACAAAGGAGGATATGGAAAAGCTGGAGGAAGATGACGGGACAAGGGTGAGGATCGAAAGGGACGCACTCGGAAACATCACGGCTTTCTATGTACTCTGGAAGAAATGCCGTGACTTTGATACCGCGGAAGACAGAAGAGTCTATCGCCTTGACAGGGTGAACAAGCTTCTGATGTTCGGAAACGGCCTTTCACAGGACATACCGAGGGTCACCGATGATATAGCATTTCGCGTAAAGACCTATACCTCAATGGGTGACATAGGCAACGTACCTGCCCATTCCATCACGGAGACCGACGGACCTGCAATGTACCTTGATGAGATAGACAATCCGGTCCGCGGTTTCGGAGGAGAGAAGGTAGAATCGATGGAGAGGGCGTTGCTTCGCGGGGCCGGGATGATAAGCTCAAGAAGGAAGCTCATCTCAAAGGAGGATTATCTTGTAATGATCCGCGCCTTCTCGGAGAGCATAGATAAATGCGCCTGTGTTACCGGAAAATGCATAGATGGTAACGGAACGGCGGATGATATATCATTTGTCTTTCTCATGAAGGATTTTGCAGAGGGCTCGCTTTCCTTCCATATGGTCTCGGAACGTATCAGAAGGTTCATGGAAAAGCGCTGTGAGCTTACCATCGACCCCATAAACCTTCACTTCGTGGAGCCTATCTACGTGGATATCGCGGTAAACGTGTGGATGAAGGTAAATTCCCTTGAGGACAGCTTCGCGCTGCAGAACAGGATCAAAGAGGGACTTGATCAGTACCTGAACCCCGTTTCTTCAGGAGGCAACACCGGAAACGAGACACGGGGCTGGAATATAGGGGTACTTCCCCAGAAGTCACAGATTATGATGAAGCTCGTTGCCCTGAAGGGATCGGCAAAGATCTCAAAGATGACAGTCACCGCCTCCTTCAAGGACAAAGAAGGCTTCCACGAGATCGACCTTACGGAGCTTTCGACGTCGCCCTACTTTGTGATCAAACCCGGCGCCCACCAGATTTATATTGACTATGAGTAAAGCCCACGCGCTCATATTTGTTTTAAAGGAGTACTCAATTGCTTGAGATCAGAACCGAAGAAGTAAAGAGTATAAATGACAGGCTCTCTGAAGCGATGATGAAGATCCCGCTCTATACCGATGAGTGGACGAACTTCAATCCGTCAGACCCCGGCATCACGACGTTAGAGTCCCTCCTCTATTATTCCGAGGGACAGGAGATGTCCGCTGGCGCGGAGAATGAAGAGACGAGACTTGCGCTGATGAAGCTTACAGGCTTTCTTCCGAAGCCCGGAAAGTGTTCCAGGGTCCTTCTTTCAACTGCGCTTCAGAAAAAGAGGCAAGTCCTGCCCAAGGCCTCAAAATTCAGCCTTGGAGATATGTGCTTTGAAACGAAGCAGGAGATAGTCTTTGGAGAACGTCATCTCCTCGGAGTCTATGGGGAGAAGGACGGGGAAGACGGCGGAATTTCCGATTACGGTTACCTGACAGATGACGGTGTTCCCGTCCCCATCACAATCTTTTCAGATAAACCAAAGGCCGGGATGAAGCTCTATTTCGTATGCGATTCCCTTCCCGAAGAAAAAAAGGATTTCCTTTTTTACTTTACCCTTGAGGAAAGATATGGACGGACTCCCTTTTCAGAAAGAAATACAAACGCCTTTTCGGATATCCTTTGGGAGGTATACACAAAAGACGGCTTCAGGGAGATATCGGCAAGAGACTATACGGCAGGTCTTGTGACGAGCGGCGAGATCCGCTTCCGCATGCCTGAAAACGTTCAGAGCGCGGAGTATGACGGACTTCCTCAAAAGGGTTATGTCCTCAGGGCGACTCTTAAGAGGGCTGATTATGATATGCCGCCCAAGATGCTGAAGGTCGACGGCTTTTTGATAGAGGCATGGCAGAAGGATACCAGAGCCAGGGCCCTTACCTTTCAGAATGCCGTGAAGATAGATCTTTACAATGACCTTTCAACTGAACCTTATCTTCTCATATTTGGGAAGGAGGAAAAGGGAAGCTCCTACCGGCGCTATCTCATAAGCTACGGAGAGGACGGTCCCGGGCGATATGTGAACGCTTCCGATGACAACGGAAATATCACGATAGAGTTTGACCAGGAGCGTTACGGGATGGCTCCCGGCTTTTTCAAGGACGCTGTGAAGGTCGTCCTCTATTCGGAAGAGATAATGAACGACTACAGGGTGGGCAGGGTACTTGGATGTGATCATCAGGTCTTAAAGCTTCCGCTCTCAAACATAGTGGCGGAGTCCTTTTGTCTTCTTGCAAAGCGTCCTGACGGAAAGGGTGACTTCATCTTTGATTTTGTAAGGGCAGGAAAGTCAGTTCCGGGAGGCCTTCAGTACAAGCTCCTTGAGCGCTCCGGGAACATTGTCATAGAGGATGCAGGAGACTTCATAGGGGCCGATCTTTTTATAGCGCAGATAGCCGTGACCCGCGGAGTCGAGGGAAATATCAGGGCAAGGAGCAAACTGAGACTTAACGGTATCAGGGAACCCTTTATTGCCTGCGCTCCCGGAAACGGAGGAGTCTTCGCAGAGACAGCGAAGGACGTTCGGAAGCGTTTCGTCGAGGATCTTCAGACATCCTCAGTCTGTGTTACGGAAAAGGATTATGAAAATATAGTAATGTCGACTCCGGGGCTTTGCATAGCAAGGGTTCGGGCCTTTAAGGAGCAGGAGTCAAACACGGTACGCATAGCTGTCCTTCAGGCCGGAGCGGATCTGAAGCCCGCACTTACTCCGCTTTACAAAAGTATTATCAAAAAGCGCATCGATGAAAGAAGGATGCTCTCTACCAGGGTCGAGCTCATAGGTCCTGCTTACCTTACGGTCGATGTGCAGATCTCAGTCCGCTGCAAGATATATGTGGACGAGAATGATATGGGTATCAGAGAGGTGGTTGAGAGAATCATAGATTACCGTACGGGAAAGAGGAATTTCGGAGAACCGCTTGAATTTGAGACTATCATCAGGGCCGTCGAGGCGCTTCCTTCAGTGGATTATGTGAAGGATATTTCGGTGAAGCCGGTGATCCCCGGACTTTCTCATACGCGGGAGGCAGTTCTCCTTCCAAAGGCAAATGTATTGCTGCTTCCGGGCAAGATCTCCATCGAAAGGATTACGAGGGAATAAGAAGCTATGGCTGAGAATATTTACTCTGTCACAAAAAACAGATTGATGAAAAGCTCGCTGGAAGGCTTTTCGATAGAGGATGACGGGGCGCTTGTGAGCGATCCCGGATCGCTTTTTCAAAGAGCCGTTATCTTCCCTTTTGAAGGAACTGAGGATGGGGCGCTCTGGGGACGATTCTCATTTGACATGGAGATTCCGGAGGATACCGTTCTTTCGGTTTATTGTCTTGCTTCAGATGAAGACGGTATTATGACTATCGACGATATGAAGAAAATGGGAGCAAGCAGGCATATTAACTGTGATGATATGCTGCTTTATGATATGAAGGGGCGGTTTCTCTATATCGCCTTTGAGGTGGAGGGTGCCGGTAAGGTGAGATTGTCTTCGATGAAGGCGGACTCAAAGGGTGACATCTTTATGGAATCCCTGCCCGAGATATACAATGAAAGAGGCTCTTTTTTCCATCGTTATCTTTCGATCTTTTCAAGTTGCTTTACCGATCTTCAGGAAGAGATCGATATGCTGCCTTCACTGCTGAACCCCGAGACCTGTCCTGCGTCACTGCTTCCCGTTTACGCGTCGTGGATGGGGATCGACATCAGTCCCGATCTTATGGACATAGCTACCGAGAGAAAGCTTGTAAAGGAGCTTTTTGCCCTCACGAGGATGAAGGGGACTCCCGATGTGATAAGGAGACTCTGCAAGATCATATTGAAAGAGGATGTCCGTATCATAGAATATAATAATATCGCCGCAAAACAGAGGGACAGGGCTATGCCGGGCTATGATGCGGGACCCTATGACGTGGAGATCCAGATCAAGAAACACCTTGATGAGACAACGCATTATCAGCTCATGTATCTCATCAATCAGTTCAAGCCCATAAGGGTGAACGTAAGGCTCAGAGAACTTGATGAATCCGCGAAGATGGATTCCTCCTCCTACCTTGACAGGAATGCTGTTCTGCCTGAGGATAAGAGCGTTATCCTTGATCAGGGCGTACGTTTCGGAGGCAGTATTAAACTCGATGAGTAATAGTGGTTTTTGATAATATTTTAGTATATAATAATGGAGTTGCTTTGGGAGGTTCTCATAACAAAGCAGCAGGCACGTTGTTCAACAGTTTGAAAGAGAGAAGAAAATGACAGTAGAAGAAAAAAGAGAAGAAGGAAAGATCATCCTTTATGTAACAGGCCGTGTTGACACAACCACAGCTCCCGATCTTCAGGAGGCTATATTCTCTGCATTCCAGAAGGAAGTTGACATCGTCGTTGATTTCAAGGAAGTGGAATACGTCTCATCGGCAGGACTCAGGGCTCTGCTTCTCGGACAGAAGACCGCGAATTCAAAGGGCGGCTCCATGATAGTGAAAAATGCGAATGATTCCGTGAAGGAGATATTCTCACTCACAGGCTTTTCAAATATCCTTACGATAGAGTGACGGATCCTTCATGATAGAACTTTCCCATGTCGTAAAGGGCTACGGTCCTGAACCGAGAAAACCTGTGATAGACGACTTTTCGTTGTTTATAGACAGGGGGGAGTTTGTTCTTCTTACCGGGAAAAGCGGTGCGGGAAAGACTACCCTGATCAAGCTCATATCAAGGGAACTTTCGCCCGATTCCGGGAAGATTCTTTTTGAGGGAAAGGATATAGCTGAATTTTCCGCATTGGA
>OMRF01000290.1 GCA_900313435.1 uncultured Lachnospiraceae bacterium
CAGCAGGCAGGCATCCGGTTTTTGACTATGAGCAGGCCAGCTTCATATCCGGGGATTATATCGAGATATCCATTGATGCCCAGCATATGTGGCTTTACAGGGATGGTCAGCTCGTGATCGAGACAGATGTGGTGACCGGCGATTCCGCAAAAAACAGGCATACTCCGAGAGGCGTATATTACATCATTGAAAAGCTTAAAGAAAAATGGATGAACGGCGGAGAATATCTCACCCTCGCTCACAGATGGATGAGGCTGACCTGGTCCGGCGTGGGGATCCATGACGCCTGGTGGAGATACTCCTTCGGCGGGAATATCTATACCTACGACGGGAGTCATGGCTGCATCAATACTCCCTCCGATGCAATGAACGTGTTTTATGATAATTCATATGAGATGATGCCCGTTGTCATATACTGATTGATAATGAATCTTTTTTTGTGTAAAATCAGACATCATCGTTTTTATGGGAAGAGGAAGGCTTATGTCTGAAATATATGTCTGCCGCCATGGGCAGACCGATATGAATCTTCGAGGGATCCTTCAGGGCAGGACTGACACAAAGCTGAATGACGAGGGAAGGAGACAGGCAGACGCGGCAGGGGATTTCATGCGAAAGAACGGGATACTCATAGACGAGGTACTGACCAGCCCCCTTTCGAGAGCGGTTGAATCCGCGGAGATCATGACCGGTATCCCCAGGGAGAACTTCACTTTTGAGCATGCTCTGATAGAGAGAGGCTTCGGGGCGTGGGAAGGAAAGAGCATCTCTGAACTTCCGGAAAAGGAACAGCTCATATATGAGACTACCACGGAAGCTATGGAGCTTCCGGGAGCGGAAACCATAGATGAGCTTATGGAAAGAGTGAAGAGATACCTTACCAAGCTCAAGAGCTTTTCGCTTCTCCGTGACAGGAATATCCTGCTCTCAACTCATGGCGCCGTGATGCATGCTTTCAAATGCTACCTTTACGATATCCCTAAGGAGATGTTCTGGTCCTTTTCAATAAGGAACTGCGAGCTTATGAAGATGGATATCGAGAAAAGGACTCTTCTGACGGTATTTCCTGGTTTTAAGGGACGGACAGGTTGAAGATGAAAAGATATTATGATGTCATAATCGTAGGCTCCGGAGTCGCGGGCTGTTTTACGGCCCTGCATCTTCCTTCCGGCACCGATATCCTCATGATCACGAAGGGCGATGTAGAGGAGAGTGACTCATACCTTGCACAGGGCGGAATCTGCGTCCTGAAGGACGATAAGGATTATGACAGCTTTTTTGAGGACACGCTCCGTGCCGGTCATTATGAAAACAGGAAGGATTCCGTTGACATGATGATCAGAGAGAGCCGCGCCGTCATCGAGGAGCTTGTGGGAGAGGGAGTAGAGTTCGCGAATCAGGACGGAGACCTTATATACACGAGGGAAGGCGCTCACTCCACCAACAGGATACTCTATCATGAGGACGTGACGGGACGGGAGATCACATCAAAGCTTGTCGCAAGGGTACAGAAACTTCCGAATGTTACGCTTCTGACCCATGCCATGATGATAGATATTATCTGCAGGGATAATGTCTGTGACGGTGTCCTGATCCGTCTTGAGAATGAAAAGGAGCCGGTGCCGGTATTTGCGGGGAATGTTATGTGGGCCTGCGGCGGGATCGGAGGGATATATGAAAATTCCACGAATTTTCCCATCCTCACGGGAGATGCCCTTGCCATATCCATACTACATCACATCACACTCGAGCATATCAATTATGTCCAGATACATCCTACTGTCCTCTATTCAAAGAAGCATGAAAGGCGCTTTTTGATATCAGAGTCCGTCAGGGGAGAGGGGGCACTGCTTCGGGACAAAAACGGAGAGCGGTTTGTGAACGAGCTCCTTCCGAGGGATCTCCTTTCAAAGGCCATCTACGAACAGATGGAAAAGGACGGTACAGAGCATGTCTGGCTGGATCTCACCGCGATCACAAAGGTCGATGTGAAGAAGCGCTTTCCGAACATCTGCCAGCACTGCCTTGATGAGGGCTATGACGTCACAAAGGACTGGATACCCGTAGTTCCCGCCCAGCATTATTTCATGGGGGGAGTTTATGTAGATCAGAATTCCCACACCTCTATGAGACATCTCTATGCTGCCGGCGAGGTGAGCTGCAATGGAGTTCACGGCGCGAACCGTCTTGCTTCGAATTCACTCCTGGAGAGTCTTGTCTTTGCGAAGGCGGCTGCCATATATATGGCTGCTCATCCGGATGACGAGGAATATCAGGGCAGGGTCAGGATACCCAGCACGAAGCTCCTTGGTTTCTCTCTCTTCGGGGACAATGAGGGAGGACCTTTTGAGGCTGAGGACGGAAAAACGTCTCCCGCCCACATCTTTATTGAAAAGGGCTTTCTTTCAAAGGAACCCCCTGCATCACTGGACGAGCTGTCCGAAACCTATGAGCTTACGCCCGATGAATACAGAGATCCGGAGCTTTACGCCGAGAAGAACAAGGCGCGGATCTGGAATGAGATACACAATGAAGAGAGAAGGCAGAAGGAGATAAAGTCCAAGCGCTTTAAATGATATATGGATGAGAATTTCGCAATAGTAAGAGGCTTTGTTGATCATATTACCTATCATAATGAGGAAAACGGTTATACTGTTTTCCTTTTTTTTCCTGACGCAGGAGAACTCTCGGACGACTATACGGACGGCATCACCTGCACCGGGGCCTTCGTTGAGCTGCTTCCCGGAGAGAGTCTGGAACTTAAGGGACACCTGGTTCTTGATCCTACATACGGAATGCAGTTTCGCTGTGACTCCTATGAATTTATAAAGCCCTCTACGGCTATGGAGATCGAAAGATATCTTTCGGGAGGTGCCGTAAAGGGAATAGGAAAGACACTCGCAAAGAGGATAGTGAAAAAATTCGGCGACGACACCTTCAGGATAATGGAGTCGGAGCCCGAAAGACTTTCAGAGATAAGCGGCATCTCCATGAGGATGGCCCAGCAGTTTTCGATAGAGATGATGGAGCACAGGGGCATAAGGGATGCCTGTGTGTATCTTCAGAAATTCGGGATCTCAATGCGGCTTGCCCTCCGTATCTATGACCGGTATGAGAAGGAGATCTATGATATCGTCGAGAACAATCCCTACCGCCTATGCGATGAGATAGAGGGCATAGGCTTCAAGACCGCAGATCTTATAGCGTCACGCTCAGGACTCCCTCCGGATTCGGAAGAAAGGATTGCCGCCTGCATAAGCTATCTTCTGAACTCGGCAGCAGGAGATGGTCATACATATCTTCCCCTTTCGATACTGAAAAGAAATCTCCTCCATCTGATAAAAGTTCCGGAGGAGGTCTTTGAAAATGTCCTGACAGGACTTTCCGTGAAGAGGACAGTAGTTCAAAAAAAGGTCGGCGATGAGGAAAGGGTTTATCTTGAAAGATTCTTTCGGACGGAGAAGCGCCTTTCGTCCCGCCTCATGGAGCTTCTGGAAAACAATGACAGTGACTTTCGGGAAAAGATACCGGAATGCCTGGAGGTCGAAAAGGATGAAGGGATAGTGCTCGATGAAAAGCAGAGAGAGGCTGTATGCAGAGCCTGTACATCAGGACTCTTCATCCTGACAGGGGGTCCGGGAACCGGAAAGACCACAGCACTGCGCGTGATGATAAGGCTTTTTGAGCGGCAGAATGATACGGTAGCTCTCTGTGCTCCTACCGGGAGAGCGGCAAAGAGGATGAGCGAGGCTACGGGACGGCCGGCAAAGACCATACACAGGCTCCTTGAAGTAAAGTCGATGGCAAAGGATGATGACGGCGGGGCAAGGGATATAAGGGGAGGCATCTTTGAAAGAGATAGTGACAACCCTCTTTCAGCCGATGTGGTGATCTGCGATGAGACCTCGATGATAGACATGTTTCTTTTTGATGCCCTGACGAAGGCGCTTCCTTACGGATGCAGCCTGATCCTTGTGGGAGATGAGAACCAGCTTCCTTCAGTAGGACCTGGAAATGTTCTCAAAGATCTTCTGAAGAGCGGTCTTTTCCCGTCCTGCCATCTGGATACGATATTCAGACAGGCTGAGAAGAGTGATATCGTAAAAAATGCCCATCTTATAAACGAAGGAAAGCAGGTGCTACTTAACAACAAGAGCGAAGACTTCTTTTTTTTGGAAATGCCTTCCGCTTCACCGCTCCTTTCCAAGATTGCGGAATTTATCAAAAAGAAACTCCCTCCTTACGTGGGCTGTAAGGATAATGAGATCCAGGTCATGTGTCCCTCGAAGAAGGGGAGTGCGGGAGTACTTGCGGTGAATAGCTTCCTTCAGGAAAGATTAAATCCGCCTGATCAAACAAAAAGAGAATACAAATACGGCTCAAAGCTCTTTCGGACAGGGGATAAGGTGATGCAGACAAAGAATGATTACAGGCTTCCCTGGAC
>OMRF01000287.1 GCA_900313435.1 uncultured Lachnospiraceae bacterium
AAACCGGCAGGGAAGGCTTTTCCATACTTGAGATATCCGATGATCTTTTTTACAGCATGAAAGCAGGGAATACCTACAAGTCGGACTGCATAGTCCCCAGGGAGGATCTTCGTTACCTCTTGGTCTTACATAAAGATAAAGACGGCATTACCCATCAGGGAGAAATGGTCGTTCATAAGCTGATCGCGGAGGATGTTCTCGAGATATTTGAAGCGCTTTATGATACCGGATATCCGATAGAGAAAATGGTGTTGCCGGAAAACTATATGGCCGATGATGAAATGATGATGCGCGATAATAATTCATCCGCCTTTAATTTCCGCTTCATGTCCAATTCGACCGGTATCTCAAAACACGGATTGGGAATGGCAATAGATATAAACACCTTGTACAATCCGTATCAGCTGACCGTGACAGATGATGATGGCTCAGTGACAGAAGTAATAGAGCCGGCCACAGGCGCGCCATATCTGGATCGGACGCAGGACTTTGATTACAAGATCGAGAGAGGTGATCTTTGTTATAACCTTTTTATAGAAAAGGGCTTTGAATGGGGCGGTGACTGGTCGAACCCGAAGGATTATCAGCATTTTGAAATGCCAACATATGTTACAGCAAAGTATTCTGAAATGTATCAGTAATAGGGAAGTGCCATAATGAAAAGAAAAAATATAATTGCTGTTTCGCTTGTTAGCATTCTTACAGCTTCCTTTTTTGCAGGCTGCTCGATGAATGATGCGATGGATGTCATAGTCGAAAACACAAATGAAGCCATAGAGAATGTGTTGGGGTTGGTGACGAATGAGTGGAACCAAAACTCATCGGGTACCCCAGGTATCAGCCTTCCGAACCCGCAGAGCGGCGTGAGTGTACCCACCCTTGAAGAGGATATGGCGGGAGACACTTACGGACTCCTGTATCAGAAGCCGCGGGAAGCATATGTGGGCAGAAATTATTACAAGATATCCACTGAGGAGGATTTTATAAAAGCTGTCCATGACGGGCTGTACAGAGGAATAAAGGGTATTGTGCTCCAGTATGATTTTGGCAATTACGATTACTGGAACGATATGTTCAACAGGATAGTGAACAGGAGTGAATTTGGCGGATTCGTAAAAGACGGTTACCTTGTGGAGCCCGAGGGTGACGGAGTGATAGGGATCTATCCGGTATTCAATGTGGCGTGGGAGGCCCTTAACTATTACAGATACCGTGAACCCGAAGCGGGCGAAGAGGCAATGAAGGTCTTAAGGGAAGCTCACAAGCTTGCAGAGGACGCCATGAAGGCTTGCCCTGGTGATGAGTACGGCATAATGCTGTATGTAAACAACAAGATCTGTAATATCACAAAATATCCGGATCCGATCCCGAAAGGTATCGGCGTGCCCGAGCGGGATGCTACGGGGGTGTTCCTTAAAGGAAGCGCCGTTTGTACCGGATATGCCACGACTTACAGGCTGGTCATGGAAATACTCGGTATCGAGAATACCGTCATCGTAAACAATAAAGAAGCAGAGGATCCGGCCTTTCATATATGGAACTACGTTAAATACAACGGCGGGTGGTATCACGTGGACGTGACGTGGAACGACTCAGATGTGGATTCTCTTCGAAACGATTACTTTATGTTGACTGATGAACAACTCAAGGAAAAAACAGCCGGAAGTTCGGACGCATTTGCGCACGAATGGGTTCCGTTGATCGTATACTGATTTTGGACCCCCGGGACAGTCCCGGGGGTCCAAAACCCAAGACCCGGGGGTCCAAAACCGAGTCATTCTTCCGCATACTCAAGAACCCTTTTCATCTTCGCCATAAATGCTTCGTCCGGTATCAATGCGATCCCGTTTTCGTCAGAGAGTACGATAAGGCGCTGTCCTCCCGTTAATCCGAACTGGTCTCGCGCGCCCTTTGGTATGACGATCTGTCCTCTGTCGTTGATGGCGACAGAGCCATAGATATGCTTTCCCTTCGGCGCGGGAGGGATCATTCCCACATCGTCAACAGGCTCTGTCTTTACCAGGCTGTCAATGGTGGTCCCGTACACATCCGCCAGGAGACTGCATTTTTCAATATCGGGAACAGTGGCGCCCGTCTCCCATTTCGAGTAGGCCTGCCGTGAAATGCCTATTTTTTCAGCGATCGCTTCCTGCGAAAAACCGTGAATATTCCGAAGCATTACAAGATTATCTTTCAGCATTGTATTATCCCCGCTCAGATATCTATTCTTTCAAAATTCCAACATGATCTTTTGTATGATAACAATGTTATCAGGAAATAGATGATGATCCCTGCCAAAAGGAGCAAAAGCTGCAGCAGGATGTCATCCGTGCAAAAGGCGTTCACCCGTTCCAATCCCGGTATGTGATGGAGTGCCTCTGCAACAAACGTGACCAGGAGAGATACAACGATAAAGGTGACAAAAGGCTTCCCTATCTTATAAGCCGTTTTGAAGAATCCGCCTACAAATATTACGTTGAACAGAGCAAAGATCACAAAAGCCATACCGAGGGCAAAGAAATTGGCGTTCATCATCGCGTTGGTTCTGTAAGGAGCAGAATCGAGAACTGTCATACGAAGGACGACACAAAGCGCCATCAAAAGGAGAGAGAAGCCTTCGACCATGCAGACAAACAGATATTTTCCCTTTACGATATCCTTTTTTGATATAGGGAGCAGCACTGAAAAGGTAATATCGTTTGCCTCCCTTGCCCACTGGAAGCCTTGAAACAGCCCAAGCCCCACAAAAAAGGGCCCCATGAGGATTGGATAACCCGGGATGAGGAACATCAGCCCAAAGGCAATGAAAAGGTATGAGAGTATGGATGCGCTGAGCCGCATTTCCTTTCGAAGTACATTATTCATTAAGATCACTCCCCTCCAGCCGAAGTATGGTATCTTCAAGGCTCTCGTCGGTTTCTGAATATTTTTGGATAAATTCACTCTTTGGCATCGCCGCAAAGATCCTGCCCTTGGAGATATATATGATATCATCAGCGCACTTTTCTATATCGGCGATAATGTGGGTAGAGAAAAATACGGTAACTCCGCGATCCCGAAGCGTCTTAAATACTTTAAGCAGCTCGTTTCGGGAAAAAGGATCAAGACCGCTCGTCGGCTCGTCTAAGATCAGAACGTCCGACCTGTGCGCAAGCGAAAGTGCAAGGTTCAGCTTTACCTTCATCCCTTCGGAAAGCTCGAGGGGCGTTTTCATCTCGTCTAGTTCGAAAAGCTCGAGATAACTCCGATAAGCCCCGTCATCCCAGGTGTCGTAGAACCTTTTTACGATCGCGACTATGTCCTTTATCTTTTTTCTCGGATACCAGCTGACGGTTCCCGTGGAATAGCCGATACGCCTCTTGATCTCCGCTTCATTGCCGGGAAAAGGTTTGTCGAAATAATCAACTGTTCCGCTGTCCGGATGGATCATCCCAAGCATGGACTTGATGGTCGTGGTCTTTCCAGCGCCGTTTCTGCCGATAAAGCCTGTGATCCTTCCGCTGTCAAGTGAGAAGGATACATCCTTTAACTCAAAGGACGGGTATTTCTTCACAAGATCCTGTACATTTACAATGCTCATAAAAGCCTCCTAAATTCAATCTATGCGATCATTGTAATGATAGGTTGCGCAAATATCAATCAACTGAGAATAACAGAATTTTCTATTTTTTGTTGCGTTTGGTTGCGGTGAAATTTTGGACCCCCGGGACTGTCCCCGGGGTCCAAAATAGGGATCATTTGTAAAAACCACGGGACTTCTGTAGAATATGATCAGATGGACTGTTCCGAGTCAAAAACATAGGGGGAGTGAATCATGGCAAAGACATGTTGGCTTCAGTCGAAAAACAGGATCGTTAACAAAGTTCTTGCTGCGGTTATCATATTTGTGATGATCGCGGTTTATTCGATGCCGCTCCATGCCTATGCGGCATTTCGGTATGAACATGATCCGATGGACAATCCCAAAGCAGCAAAGGATATAATAGTGGACGAAAACGCGGTTTATGGTTATTCTCCCAATCCTTCCTCCACGCGTCTCGGAGAATATGCTTCATATGATTGGAGCGATGAGACATTAGTGGCGAACGCAAAGGCTGAACGCATACAATATCATGAGAGGAATGAGGAACTCTATCAGATCATAAGGGATATGAGCGCGGCGGGGAACTCTACGGAAGAGATCGCAAGAGTCGTCAGTAAAAGAAGAAATGAGATCAGACTCGAGGCTTACAAGGATGACCCTGAAAGACTTGAAACGCTAAAAAAGAGTAATCTCGAAACCTATGGACATGAGGAAGGACCTTTGCCCGACGAATTGTTTGAAAAGTACGGGTCATGGCAGACGGTGATGGAAAAGGTTCTCAGCTCGAATCCCGGAATGGACGCGTGTCTCGGACTGTATGATATTTATTATGATACATATGGCATCAGTGAAAGTGCCAAGACTTCGAGCGCATCGACCTATGAAGTGAAGACCGGTGACTGCCTTTGGAGCATAGCGGCAAAGCTTCTTAATGACGGACGCCGCTGGACGGAGATATATGAGCTGAACAGGGATATCATAGACGACACATATATCATATATACCGGACAGACACTTAGAATACAAAGTGGCACCGGTGAAAGCGCAAAGGCCCCGGATACCGGTGCGGCCGGCACATCAACCTACGAAGTGAAGAGCGGTGACTGCCTTTGGCGGATAGCCCAACATCAACTGAATGACGGATGCCGCTGGACAGAGATCTACGAACTGAACAGGGATATCATAGATGAATCATATGTGATATATACCGGACAGGAGCTTATCATTCCTGCGGCATAAGATCCAAAGTGTTTCGGTTGTAATCCCGCAAGAAATGTTGTATAGTTCGATACAATAAAAACGAAGGGCGCACGGACAGTGCGTGGGTGAGAAAATGAAGAATAGATAATTTGATTTGGTGAACGCGAACGAAGAGTGTAAGGCCTGAAAGGTCTGTTTGTGTATGCCGGATCGGATTATCGTATTCATTTTGAAGCCATCCTGAAGTGATGCTCTCTTTCGGCATATGCTCGGTCTTCATTTGTACGTGTAATCTGCTTTCGGCTGAAAGCAGATTTTTTTGCGCTTATAACAGAAAATGGGGTGATGTATATGGCACAGATACAAGTGAATGACCTGACTTTTTCCTATGAAGGAAGTGCGGATGATGTTTTTAAAGATGTAACTTTCAGTATTGATACGGACTGGAAGCTGGGTCTTATCGGAAGAAACGGTAAAGGAAAGACAACACTTTTAAACCTTTTTATGGGAAGGTACGATCACCGCGGAAGCATTAAGACGGCTGCCTGCTTTGATTATTTTCCTTATACGGTATCCGATCCTGATCTTACAAAAAATGCCGCGGATCTTATAGAGCTATGGAAGCCGCAGATTGAGATCTGGCAGGTGCTGATCCAGATGAATGAACTTAAGATGGGTCCGGAATGCTTGTA
>OMRF01000353.1 GCA_900313435.1 uncultured Lachnospiraceae bacterium
ACATCGCAAAGTTCATCGCAGAGCGGCTCGCAAAGCTCATCAAAAGCTTCATCACAAAAATCGTCCCAAGAAAGTCCGTCGCAGGCTTCATCTCAGAAGCAATCCCAAAAGAGTTCCTCGCAGGTTTCCTCGAAAAAGTCCACCGTTCCGGATGAGCACGGAACCTATGACTCGGCACAAGATGTTGCGGATTATCTTTTATATTACCACAAGCTTCCGGAAAATTATATGACAAAAAGTGAAGCGAGAAAAAAGGGCTGGGAGTCAGGCGCCCTGAACCGGGTCATACCCGGAAAATGCATTGGAGGCGACGAATATTTGAACCTAGAAGGCAAACTTCCGAAGAATGCCACCTACCACGAATGCGATATAGATACGATAAACAAAGCGAAGCGCGGCAGTAAGCGCCTGGTCTGGTCTGACGATTTCAAGATATATTATACAAAGGATCATTACGAGACATTTGAATATATCGGAGGATAATAATGAAAAAGATAATGCTTGACTGCTCCCGCCTGAAGGAAAGAGACGCGATGCGGGATTATATGAACGAACTTTTCGGCTTTTCAAAGGAAGACGATTTCACCGGAAACCTCGACCACTTAAATGACCTCCTTTCGGAGGTCACAAAAGATATCAATATATGTATTTCGATCGATCAGTTTTTGATCGCAGCTGCGGCTTCCTTTTCCTGGAAGACCCTCAGAGTCCTGATGCTCGGTGCAAAGGGAAATCCTCACATTACAATAACTCTTGACTGATCACTCCCGATCGCCTGCGATGAAGTCTACGTATTTTCCTGTTCCTACAGCAACGCAGGTCATGGGATCCTCTGCCGTCATGGTGTTGATACCGGTGCGATCCTCCATCAATTCCTCAAGACCGCGCAGAAGCGCTCCGCCGCCTGTCAGTATGATCCCTCTGTCCGCCACATCGGCCGCAAGCTCCGGAGGTGTCTTCTCAAGTACGGAGTGGACGGCCTCGACGATCTGGAGCGTGGGCTCACGAAGGGCTTCCTCCGTCTCCTCGCTGGAAACCTCGATGGTCTTCGGAAGACCTGTGACCAGGTTCCTTCCCCTGACATCCATGGTCATGGGCTCCGGAAGAGGATAGCATGTTCCGATATTGATCTTCACATCCTCCGCCGTTCTTTCACCGATAAGGAGGTTGTGCTTCTTTCTCATATAACGCACTATGGACTCGTCAAAGTCGTCTCCGGCTATCTTTATTGAAGTAGAAACGACCGACCCACCAAGGGAGATTACCGCGATATCTGCAGTACCGCCGCCTATATCAACTATCATATTTCCGCAGGGTCTTGAGATGTCAATGCCCGCACCGATAGCAGCGGCAATGGGCTCCTCTATGATGTAGACCTCTCTCGCCCCTGCCGAATAAGCCGCATCCTCTACCGCACGTTTCTCAACCTCCGTAACTCCGGAGGGTACGCAGACAGAGATCCTGGGCTTCCTGTAATTTTTCTTTCCCATCGCCTTCTGGATGAAGTACTTGATCATCTTTTCCGTAACGGTATAGTCTGAGATAACGCCCTGACGAAGAGGACGCACCGCCACGATGTTTCCGGGAGTACGGCCGAGCATGAGCCTCGCCTCTTCCCCGATCGCCTTGATCTTTGAGCTGTCGCGGTCGAAAGCGACCACAGAGGGCTCCTTTAAAACGACACCGCGCCCCTTCAGATAAACAAGGATGCTCGCGGTACCAAGATCTATTCCTATATCATTTCCACCCACAAGTGCCATGGATCTTTCCTTTCAAATATCATAAACGCGTTGTATAAGAAGCGCGCAGTCAGAAGAATATTATAATCATTTTTCTTCTGTTTTCAATAGTCATAAGTATGTTTTTTTGGCTTTTGTTGTGTTATCATTGCGGTACAAAACAAAAGAGTACGGAGTAGCAAGCATGGTCACCCTTTATCCCACACTGTGGTCTCTCGTAAGGACCTGGGAAAACAAAAATAATACAGCTCTTATCTTTTCGGGCCCGGATCCTGAGAGCCCTGCCGAAAGGCTTTCTTACGGAGAGCTTTTTGAAATGATAAAGAAAAAAACAGCTGCACAGAAAAAAGGCGGGCTCCCTCTGGAATTTCTGATAGAGAAGACTCCCGAATGCATTTCCCTCCTTATCGCGAACCTCCTCGTGGGTAATGACCTTCTGATCCTTGACGGAGAAGGTTTGGGAACCCCGGCTCTTCCTGATGGCTTTGAAAGGAAAGCAGTGCCGCCTTCGCCTGAAAACCCGTCAACTGACTGCATTGCAGAAGGTGTTCCCGAAGGAAGGGTGCTGTTTTTTACCTCAGGAACGACCTATTCTTCAAAGGCCGTGATATTAACTACCCGGGCGCTGCTTCACGCTTGCTTTAGCGGACAGTCTCTCTCTCCGTGCAAAGAAGATGATATACTGCTCTCACTACTCCCCCTCTCCCACGTTTTCGGCTTCGTCTGCGCCTTTCTCTGGGGGCTTTGCTATGGCTCGGCTGTGGCGCTCTCACGTGGGGCGAGGAACTTCTTCAATGATTTTACTTTTTTTAAGCCCACCATCGTCTCAGTGGTTCCGGCCATGGCGGAAGTGCTCGTGAAGGCCGGAAGCATGAATCATGATCTTCGTCTCATGATAATAGGGGCGGCCAGCACAAGAGAAGCCGTCATCGAGAAGCTTTCCGGTATGGGCATCGAAGTCCATCAGGGCTACGGACTCACAGAGACTGCAAGCGGCATCGCCCTCCATCATGACAGCAGTGATCCTCTGGCCATGACTCCCTGTCCCGGCTGTGAGTTTTCGATCGCTGATGACGGAGAGATCCTGGTCAGGGCAGCGTCCATGATGGACGGTTATCAAAACGGGGGTACGGAGGCTGTACTGAAGAACGGCTGGCTTCACACCGGAGATCTCGGCTTCCTCGACGAAGACGGCTGTCTCCATGTAACGGGGCGAAAAAAAGAGATAATAGTCCTTTCAAGCGGCACGAAGATCTTCCTTCCGGAATACGAAGAGACCTTAAGAGAAACTCTGGAGATACAGGATCTGGCCGCAGGCCAGTCCGAAAAAGGAAAGATAGTGCTTTTCATCGGCTCACCCCTCCCCGAGGGCCGCACAAAGGAACTTGTAAAGCAAAGTGTAGAGGAATTCAATTTTGATCAGCCCCGGGATCGTCAGATCGCAGATACGGTATTTTTAAAGGATCCGCTCCCGAAGACAAAAACAGGAAAGGTAATGAGATACCTGCTCACTTCAAAATAAAGCATTTAATCAGTATCCGCCAATTAGCAGGAGGACAAAAATGGCAGAAAAAACGCCGCTTACAAGAGAAGAAATAACTGAAACGATCATCAGGCTCATACGTGAGTATATTCCCCAGCTTGAAAACGAAGAGCTCTCCGAGGAGTCCATCATAAACCGTGATATGGGGATCGATTCGATGAACTTCATACTTGTGATGTGCAAGATAGAAGGTGAATTTTCCATAAAGATCCCGCATGAGGAATGGGATCATTACACCAGGCTCGGAGACCTTGTTGACGCGGTTCTCAAGTACAAAAAATAATGGCGGACTATTTTGAAAAAAAAGTAAACATCGGGAGCCGCCATGTGAACAGGGCGAGGGTCCTTCGTACTTCTGTCCTCTTTCAGCTGATACAGGAACTCACGGTTGAGGCCACCGAAAAAGCCGGTATCACAAGGGATCTCACTTTGGATCGCGGGCTTCTTTGGATAATTGCAAAGCAGTCCTTTTCGGTCGTTCGGATGCCCGCCTATGACGAGACCGTCACTATCAGA
>OMRF01000308.1 GCA_900313435.1 uncultured Lachnospiraceae bacterium
AACCGCCCACTGCCCGAGGGGAGAGATTGATTGAATACGCCCGTGAAAAGCAGCAAAAACCTTCTCAAGGTCGCCCTTTGTGACGACGATCTTGTGGTTGAGACGCAGATCAGGGCCTTTCTTGAAAAAGAAGAGGCCGAAAGGGGAGGGGATCAAAAGATCCTTCTTTCCGTGAAAAGAAGCGGAGAAGAGCTGCTTTCGGACTTCAGGCCCGGCCTGTATGACCTTCTGCTCCTCGATATCATGATGGAAGGCATCAGCGGAGTTGAGACACTTTCAAGGATAAGGGAGTTTGACAACGATCTTACTGTAGCCTTCATTACCTCAAGTAAGGAATATGCTCTTGACGGCTACAGACTGAAGGCTGTGAGATATCTTGAAAAGCCGCTGACAAGGGATTCGATATCGGAACTTCTTGACATTACGTTCGAAAAGAAGCAGGAGCAGCCTTCTCTTACTGTAAGGCCTCGCGGAGAGACAAAAAATGTGCCTCTGCCGGATATTGAATATATCTCCCAGAGTGGGCATACAGTTGAGATACACCTCTTTGACAAAAATGTGATGACCTTTACCGGAAGGCTTGATGAGATAGAAGAGGATATCAAAAAGGCAGCAGGGGTGAGCCGGGAAAGAGTCTTTTCCATGGGCAGCGGCTTTTCCTTTGTGAGAAGCCACAAGAGCTTCATCGTAAATCTTGACTATGCGGATGAAATAGATCAGGAATATTATGTCTTTCGGATGGAATGCGGGGATCCGGTCCATATCAGAAGAGAGGATTTTTACCCGATCAGGGTTGCTTTTCAGAAGCGAAGGGAAGAAATATCATGAGTGAAAATGTTGAAAAAGCGGAAGATTCAAAAGCACCGGTCAAAGCGAGGAAAGCGAAGAAACCGAAGGGGATGATCATCATCATCGTCGTCAGCATAATCCTTATCCTGGGAGCTGTGATCTCGCTTTATTTGAACAGTATCGCCTGGGCCCTCATTGAGCTGACGGGGATTGAGTTTGCCGGATTACTTGCCGTTGACATGATAGCGTCTACTGTCTCCGTGATAGTGGATATTATTGGAGGTCTTCTGGGACTCATTTTCTGCGCGAAGGCGTCGAAGGCCGGTATCGTAATTACATCCGGAGTCATAATGATCATCTTCGCACTCTACGGGATCCTGATCGATGCGGTGAATGACGCATCGATGGGGACCTCTTCCGCGATCATGTCGGTCGTGTTACCGTTTTTGTATACCATCGGCGGTATAATAAACAGGAAATCCGCAAAAGCTTCAAAAGGGTAATGGAGCACAATTCTTTTCGCTTGTCAAGTACGGATTATGCGACTGCTCTTTCATTTTCGGCGGTTTATCAACCACAAGATATGGTGTAGAGTTCCTGTTGTGAGGTCCCATAATGAATGGGATCGGAACTGGTAGTCATATTTAAAAAGGAGAATGAAAATGAAAGAAAGACATCAGCTTCTGAAGGTTGGCGGAATCTTACTCTTCTTCCTCGGGATCGCTACCCTGATCTACGGTATCATTACTGCAATCCAGATGAACAACTTCATGACCGCTGCCGGCGCAACTGCCGGACTGGTTGGTGAAGCATTTGGTGAGGAAGGTTCCCTTGTTGCCGGCACTGCTGTCGGCTCAGCTATCGGCAGCGTTTTAGGTGGTACTGTTATGATCGTTACCATCATAGCTGCTGCGCTCTACATCATCACAGGCCTTCTTGGCTTCAAGGGCAACTCACTTACAGCATGCAAGGTTTTCGGCATCATCGTCCTCATACTTGCAGTGATCGGTTTCATCGGAGGTATCGGAAGCATAGCTATCGCTCCGATCACCTTCATACTGAACCTTCTCGACCTTGTTCTTGCGCTCGTCTATGTGATCGGTGCTTTCAAGTCCGTTAAGGCTTGATCAGGGATAATCCTTTTAAGGAAACCGAACAAAAAAAGAGTTATAATGAATGCCGGTTCACGGGAAAATGTTCCCGCGGACCGGTTTTCTTTTTGGCTTTAGGGGGAATACCGGATGGCTGTATATTATTATCTTCTTTGCTTTGTCATTTCTTTCGTGATCTTTTCGGTGGGGATGATGCGCCGCATCCAGCAGAACATCAATATAATGATGACACTCATCGCCGTACTCTGTGCCAACGGCGGATATCTCGCCATTGCGGTATCCGAAAACGTGAAGCAGGCGCTTATAGGGAACGCCTTCTGCTATCTCGGTGAATGCTTCCTTCCCATGTTCATCTTCTATATCGGGGCGGATCTTTGCGGAGTGAAGGTTGGAACTTTGCTTAAGATCCTTTTTACAGCAGTGTGCGCCACGGTCTTTGCCATTGCCTGTACCCCGCTGTTTTCCGATGTCTATTACAGGGAAGTCACCCTGTCAAGTTCCTTCGGAGCTTCCTACCTCGTGAAGGAGTATGGTCCTCTTCACGTTGTCTATAATGCGGCACTTTTGATCTGGTTCATCCTCACCATCGGGATCACAATATACGCGGTCTTTCATCAGAACAGGGCCTCCTACAAAACCTCGATAGTCTATGTCATCGTTATGGCAATAAACATCGCGACCTATATGCTGGGACTAACGGACTGGATCAGGGTCGAGCTGCTTCCGGCCGCCTATGTTCTTTCGGAATTTCTAATCCTTTCCATCGCGTCGAGGACCACGATGTACGACATGACGACCTCCGTACTGAATGTCTGGGAAAAGATGAAAAACTACGCCTACATAGTCCTCGACAGA
>OMRF01000286.1 GCA_900313435.1 uncultured Lachnospiraceae bacterium
AGAAACAGATGCATTTACAAGGAGATATGGTTAAGGTTAGCGAGAACGCTGGCTGGCTACCGCTCGCAGGGCGAGCGGTTTGGTTCAATTTCCTCATCCGTAAGGCCAAACATTTCCTTTAAGATAAGAGCGCCGATAATAATGTTTACCGGAGTGTTGTGCCTTGATGGACGATCACTGTACAGAACAGCAAAAGGCGCTTCGTCAATCGCAGGGAAAATGTTATCGGAAAAGTATTTGGCCCACGACTTATCCAAAAGCCGCTTCTCGCGAGCAGTGAGATTAGTAGTTGAGTCAAAAAGGCTGATTTGTTGAGAAGAATTGGTGGAAAATGACATATCGTTGTCCCCCTTCAAAACTGCCTCTATTATACTATATCCGAGGGTAATGTATTAAATTTTCAAGGTGCTATTGGCCCATTTGTCGGGTAACTTATTATATGTTTGTAACGACTAAAATATGGTGATACAATGTTACTATTCACGGCCGCTCTGAACCTTTCACCTGCCGGAGCAAGCTTGCTTGCGGATGGCAGTGATAAGGTTCAGAGCATGGCCGCGAAGCGGGAACTTCCCCCTGGGCCGTGAACAGTAGCTGCGAAGCAGCGACAGACGTGCGAAGCACGGATCGTTCACGGCCTGAGGGGGAAGGAACCGTGAATAGTAACGATACAATAGAGTGCACAGGAAGCAGTTACAATTAAGAAGCTAAGGAGTGATGAATGCCATGAAAAAAAATGTTTCATTTTTGATTGTTCTTTTGACACTGATTTTCACAATGAGCGGGGCCGCATTCTCTTCCAGTTCCTCACAGGATAAAGAAGAGCCACAAGATAATATCGTTACAACTAAGCATACCGCTGTGATCCAGGGCAGCGAACTTTCTTATACAGCACAGGCAGGGACGATGGTTCTTAAGACAGGCGGGAGCAGCTGTGAGATCTTCTTTACCGCATTTACGCTGGATGATGTGGAAGATCCCTCCTCCAGACCGATTACCTTCGCGTTCAACGGAGGTCCGGGGGTCAGCAGCATGTATATTAATGCAGGCTGCATGGGTCCCCGCCGTATCGATGTGGACGAGAACGGTTATGCCGCGGATATACCGGTGAAGATGGTTGACAATAGTAATTCCCTGCTTGATCTGACGGATCTTGTGTTCATCGACGCGGTCGGAACCGGATATTCCCGTTCCCTTGAAGGTACTGATGATCCGTTTATCGGATATGAAAACGATGTACGTACCTTCGGCGATTTCATACGTCAGTATGTGAACCGGAACAATCGCTGGGGAAGCAGGAAGTATGTTGCCGGAGAGTCATATGGCACCACCCGTGCAGTCGGGGTATGCGAGTATCTCTCTGATACATGGGCCATGAACCTGAACGGAGTTATGCTGATCTCTTCTGTAAATGACTACAGCTCCATTGTATTTTCAGAAGGAAATGAGATTCCTTACGCAAACTACCTTCCTACCCTTGCTGTCGACGCCTGGTATCATGGGATGCTGGCTCCCGAATATCAGGAGATGGAGCTGGAGGCTTATATTGAGGTAGTACGGGATTTTGTCGAGAATGAGTATGTCCCGGCTCTTTTTGCGGGAAGCAGTCTGACAGAAGAAGAGAAGGATGCTCTGGCTGAAAAATATGCCGCATATACAGGTCTCAGTAAAGATTATGTTCTTAGTTCAAACCTGAGGGTGAAAATAAATGATTTTCTGGTTGAATTATTGAAGAATAAGAAGCTGACTGTCGGAAGGCTGGATGGAAGAATCACAGGGCCGGTTCTCAGCGGAAGCATGGATGACGGGAACGGCGATCCCTCGAGTGTCATTTTCGATCTTTCCTATGGGGACGCATATAACGATTACATAGTAAATGAACTGGAGTTTAATACTGACAGGCCCTATATAACAACCAGCCTTGATATTAATTCAGAATGGAAATTTCCTGAGCAGCAAGAGGGTGGATTTCTCTGCCAGGAGAAGACTGTCTATGAGTCTGTCTCAAAGAATCCTTTCCTGAAGGTCTGGGTACTGTGCGGATATTATGACGGCGCGACTCCTTTTTATGGTGCTGAATATGCCTACAAC
>OMRF01000390.1 GCA_900313435.1 uncultured Lachnospiraceae bacterium
ATAAAGCAATGATGCGGGTCTTCTCGGAGCTTGCGCTGTATTCTGCTTTGCAGTTCATCGTTCCCACCTACTATCCTGATCCCTATCTCACTGAACATATCAGTTATCTGTCCGGGCTGTGATTTTTCCGGCTCCGGCTTCAGATAATTTTCTATATACATTTCAGCATGAGCCTTTAACTCCTCAGGTATGAATTTGTCATCAACCGACTCGGTCTTGTCACGCTGTTCATCTATTGCCTGAGTATAACGGATATGATCGGCAGGCGGCACAGCAAGAACATCTTTTATAATATCCGTCTGAAGAATGATAGAATGGAGCTGTCGGAGTCGTTTTGAATAATACTTGTGCTGTCTTGCCTGTTCTGCGACATGTTCTACGATCTTGTGACGCTTTCTTTCTACCACATTCAGCTTTTCGATAAGATGAGCTTCGCCGATATACTTGTGGTCATGCACAACAGAGATATTCCTGTTGAACGGTGTATCGAATGCGAATATCCGATAGTTTGTGGTTTTATCCTTTTCAATAAGCGGTGCTAATTCCGAACACCAGTAATAGTTGTTCTTATATTGTATTCCTTTGGATCTGATCACACGCTCTGCGCTAACACTTTTCAGAACTGCGAGCGTTCTCCATGTCGGAACAAAAGAGCTTGCTTTCGGAAGACGGGCATACAGCGCGTTCGGGCTTTCATTTGTGACTGCAAAATCATTATACCCGGGATAGATAACATCCGCAAAATAGTCAGCGAACTCTTCAAATGTATAGTCCTCATTGTTTTCAATCTGCTGCTTGAGTATAAAAGGACGCTTGTCGGGACTTGATCCGCAGTATCCGGGTAACTCTCTTATCCATTCGTCATCTATCGTTTTCCAGATTCTTTCAATGGTTTTGCTGCAACCTCTGTAAGGCAGCGCATGGATCGTCTTAATCCCGAACCATTCGAGTATTCCCGATTCTCCGAATTCCTTGTTGAGGTAAAGAGGAGCTTCTTCTTCTGAATTCGGAAGTCCGTTTATCTTTTTTGAACGATAATCCTTGCCATTATCTATGTAGAAATAATCCGGTATGCCGCAGTATGGTGTATCGACCGTAAATGCACAGGCTCTTGCGAAACATTCCGCAATGCAGTCTGAATTTGGATTAAGGCTCAGAACATAGCCGACCATAGCGTTTGACGCAGCGTCAATAATGGCTGTTATCCAGGGACGACGGTGTTCCCATTCGTTTTCAGATATACGCTTTGTCCTGACTAGAATATCGAGCTTTTTGTGGTCAGAAAACCACACTTTGTTGATAGCATCAGGTTTTTCTCTTGTCGGAGTGTAGTGAAAAAAGTTTGCCCATGAGCGCACACCTGCCCATGACAAGACATCCTGCTGTTCTGGTATACGGCTTATGATCCTGCAAACAGTATCGTCACATTCAGGCTTTATCATATATTCCGAATTTCTTTTGCATACGGCATCAGGAATATGTTCTCCCTTTTTATGTTTCCCGTTTCTTACAACAGGATTGTAAGGACATTTGCTGCATGGAAAAGGTTTCAATTATTTGATATCGCGAAATATTTTTGCAGCCGATATTTTTCCTGGCATTTCGTGCATATAGATAACAAGATCACGACAATACAGGCAGCATTTTCGGTAGCGGTCTTCGGTATCCTCGGTGATGCCGTTATGAGAAAGAACTCTGTTCAATGATGAATTATTCAAGTATAAACGCCTCCTTCGTGCGAATGTGCTGTATGAAATACCATATTCAGCAGCAAGCATTTTTAATCGTTTTGTAGATGTACCATCGGCAAAGTAAGCATTGGAAATAACCGATCCCTCTCGAAGCATTTTCATTTCCATGAATAGCTCCTGTACTTCAGGACTTCTTAGTGGTCGGATATCTTGCGTTTCATTAATGGCATCAAGAAACGAAAAGTCGATCAGCCGGTTGTAACGGTGCTTTTTCCCTGTCCAAACCATGCCCCATTTGCCATATATTTTGCTGTTTCTTATAATATCAGAGGCAATGCATCAT
>OMRF01000285.1 GCA_900313435.1 uncultured Lachnospiraceae bacterium
CGATTTCATTACGAGGATCGAGGCCATACAGTAAAGATAGGTTCGAATTATGACTCCGTCATAATCGCACCTCCCTTGCGCAAACCCTCCGGCATATTAAAATGAATTGCCGCCGAAAAACGGCATTTCATTGTAAGCAAAAAAATCTACGAAAATAAAACATCTCTTCAGTTATCAATGTGCATTTGTAATTCTTGGATTTCAGTGAATGAAGAAATCTTAAAAGGATAAAAAGAAATAAAAAATGACCTTTCAAGTTCAATCATTCCCAGCACCTATGCCTCGAGTGGTTTTGAAACTTACATACCACCGGGCTCATCCTTACTGCTTTACCGATTGCGGGTTCCCTAGGCCCTTAACCGGTTCCTCCAAAGCATCCGCAAGGATCTTTCAAGGATATATGTTATCCTACGCATCAAAGCTGCCCATCCGACTGTCTGCTGTAGTCGGAAGTCCTCCGGCAAGCTTTAAGCCTTAACACATTAGCATACTATCTCCCCAAAAGTCAAGAGGGAAGCACACTTTTGTCTCATATTATCTTCTTTCGGAAACGAAATCGAAAAAAAAGGGGAGAAAAAATGCAACTTCTCATCATCTTCACGCATAGTACTCCGTGTCGGTATCCACACAGTACATGGAAAGCCTGCCGCCGAGCTCCCTTTCATTTGGATTGGCGCCGCTGTCGATGTCCATGTATCTCTTTGTTCTGATTATCTTGTGTGAGCCTGTAAGGCGCGTGCACGGGACATGTCCGACTATCATATAGCGGTCGGGTTCGGGATGTGCGGGCAGGTAGTGGATATCATCCGAGCAAAGCATCCTGAAGGGACTTGCTTCGTAGCCTTTGATTATGCTTTGAACAGCATTTATCGTTCCGTCAGGGTTGATTACCAGATGCTGCGCATCAAGCCCCGAGTGAGTCGCAACACACGCCCCATAAACCGGACTTTCTATCTCACGGTACAGAGGGAGACTGTCCACGAAGCCCTTTATCTCATCCACATCGCTCTCGCTCATGTATCTGAGCGAAGCAAGTGTCGGCGCACCGCCAAAGCTTATCCAGCTTCTCTCTGACAGCATGGGATCACCGTCTATCCACATGCTCAGGAACAGCTCGTGATTGCCCTTCAGCATGGATATCCTGCCGGGATACCTGACGAACAGCATCATGATAAACTGCAGCGTCTCTATGCTTTTTTCTCCGCGGTCGACGGCATCACCGAGGATGAGCAGATCATCCTTCTTAAGGTCGACATTTTTAAGCAGCTTCTTAAAGCTGTTTATATCGCCGTGTATGTCACTCATCAAATACAAGCTCATCCTCTTTCATCCTTTCCGATCCGGTACTTTCACTGATCCGACACTCCCAGAATTTCCCGCAGGCCGGTTTTTCCATACTTCAATCCGTCCTTTCAAACCGAGTATAGCGCAAATCCCTGTTTACTTGACCATATCCAATTTACCTGATGATCATTGCAGCCGATTAAGCAACCCTTACGTCCCCGATTCGAAAGAGTATGTCTGCGGTCACTTACTTATCCCGCCCGATCCTGAGCGGTTCCTCCCCCATATCAAAGAGCAGCTCGTTGGTTTTATCCACGCTGTGCTCCCTGTTTATAGCATATATGATTATGGCGTCACGCGCATTTTTCGCGTAGAGTATACCCTCGGACAGAAGCTCGAGGCACCTTGTAGTCTGCTCAAGGTTAAGCCCCGCGGCTATACACATAGCGATCGCGTAATCCCTTGACGGCTGCCTGGTTCCGTTCAGAAGCTGATACAGATAGGTCCGCTCTATCCCGGTTCTCGTCACGAGCGCGGCTTTGCTTATCCCCTCTTTTTCAAGAAGTGCGTTGAAGTAGTCCACGAAGGATACACCTTTATAGTCCGACGTTTCCGTCATATAGCTCGCCAGCGCCTCATCCGTTTCCGCCCGGTTAAGTATCTTAAGCAGGTCGTCTGTCTTCTTATCCATTTACTTCTCCCATCCTAACAAATATATGATCGTGACACTAAGAATGACCGCCAGAAAGAATATGATCAAGTCTATCAGGATAGTCGCGCATATCTTTCCGAGCACACTGAAGTTTCTCATCCATTTGACCTTAGAACGCATCCCTCTGTAATCACACGAGAAAAATGTAATGGCGATAAAGCTCAAGAACAGTGCTATCCTGCACAGGTTCAGCGCCCGCTCGTTGGTCAACTGCTCCACCTTTAGGCCAAGTCCGAGGTAGGCCATGGACAGATATCCGCATATCGC
>OMRF01000283.1 GCA_900313435.1 uncultured Lachnospiraceae bacterium
ACAATGCTTGAAATGTGATAAGACGGGGCTTCACACAAAAGATCAATGTGCTATACTTCTTTCGTCACTGCACCGGAAGGAGTATGTTGAAAAAGGGGGATAACAAATGCTTTCCGTCTGTCTTTTGTTCGTTGGTATAGTCCTCATAAATAACGGAGCCTGTACGCTGTTAAAGGTCGAGCCAAAGGCCGCCGCTGTCATGAACCTCTTCACAGGAGGGCTTTCCGTCTTCATCAATTTCGTGAGCATAATAAGAGGCGACTATTATGCAGCAGCTACAGGTCTCCTGTTCGGCTTCACCTATCTCTTTGTCGCCTTCAACAATCTTTTGCACCTTGATACCCGCCCCTTTGCGATATTCTCCGGCTTTGTTGCAATAAACGCCGTGATCTTCGGAATCGTTGAAGGTATCACCGGATGCGCCGCCCTTTCTATAACTCCCGATATACGCTGGGCCGTGATATGGTGGCTTTGGGCCATTCTCTGGGGAAGCGCTATAATTACCGATCTCATGAAAAAAGACCTGAAAAAATTCGTTCCTATCCTTCAGATCGTAGAAGGCATCATCACGGCATGGGTTCCCGCCGTTCTGATGCTCCTTAATCTCTGGTGAGTTTTCTTGAAAAACCATTTTTCCTATACCAAACTTTTGTATCACAAGGTATAATAGGAAAAGGTGAGTTTTCAGATTGGAGATCATCTTATGAACGATGATAGAAGGCTTGAGTTTTTAAAGCTTTTTGAGAAATTAATAAGTGTAATGACCTTTCCTGATCGTTTTGTCCGGGAAGAATTGGTTGATGCTTTAAGGAATCTTTCAAAATTCTTTCGCCTTTCAAAGGGTACGACCGAATTTTTCAGGAGTATATCGGATGAAAAGAGCGGTGTAGGAGAGATACTCACAGATTACGACGAAGGACCGGCCGACTTCATCGCACATCAGCGCAGGATCGTTTCCCCGATGGGAACCGTATGCAAGGTCACCCTCTATATGTCAAATGATGAGAAGCGCCTCTCGGAAGAAGAGATAGCTCATCTTGACGTTGTTGCGCGCTCACTTATAAGCTTTGTCACCCGCAACAGGCTTTCAAATGCTGTTGACCGCCTTAGTTTTTACGATGAGGACAATTATCCCAACCTCCGTTATTTTTTCCGTCATATTGAGCGAATTTCTGACAGGAACGCTCTATTCGGTAATACTCTCATTGTCATAAACTGCCGCCAGTTCGCCCTTATCAACAGGGACATTGGAAGGGCAGCAGGAGACATAGTTCTCAGGAGATACTACGAGATTTTTGAGGACACCCTCGGTGACAAGGGACTCATCTGCCGCGTTGGCGGGGATTCTTTTACGATCCTGTGCGAAAACGACATGGTCAATGATATCACGAGGCTCATCGAAGGCATCCCCGTTACCTATGACGAGGAGCATGAAAAGCGGGTTATGGTCTCCTCCTGCGCCGGGGTCTATCCCCTTCCTGCCGATATCAGTCCTGAACATCCCGGGGAGATCTTTGGTCCCGTCTATGCGTTATCCCAGGAGGCAAAGCTTGAACTGGGTCAACCCATACTCTATGTAAACCGTGCATACTCGGAAGAGCGGGAAAAAGCCGCTCATATCAGGCACCGTTTCCTCGAAGCTCTCGAAAATGCGGAGTTTCAGGCATATTATCAACCTAAGGTCGACGTGAGGGATGGACGCATCATAGGCGCTGAAGCACTTTGCCGCTGGTTTGAAAACGGAAAGCTCATCCCTCCCGGTGATTTCATCCCGGTCCTTGAGCAGAATATGGATATCTGCCTTCTGGATTTCTATATGCTCGAAATGGTATGCCGGAATATGAAAAATTGGATGGACAAAGGAAAGGATCTGGTAAGGGTCAGTGTCAATCTGTCAAGGAAAAACCTTATCGACGCCGATCTTCTGAAAAGGATAGTTGACCGTATAGACTTCTACAAAATACCTCACGATAAAATTGAGATAGAGCTTACCGAAACCAAGACGGAGGTAGAGTTCAACCGGCTGAAGACGGTAGTCACGGGTCTTCAGGAGGCAGGCATCTGGACTGCCGTTGACGACTTCGGAGTGGGCTACTCCTCATTGAATCTGATCCGTGAGATACCCTGGAACGTATTGAAGATCGACCGTTGCCTTCTCCCTGTAGAAGGTGACTCTGAAGAGGTTACACGGCTCATGTTCCGCCATGTGGCAGCAATGGCAAACGACATGGGGCTTAAATGCGTGGCCGAAGGAGTGGAGACAAAGGAGCACATAGAACTGATGAAGGAAAACGGCTGCCCTATCGCCCAGGGTTACTACTTCGACCGTCCTCTTCCGATAGAGGAATTTGAAAAGCGCCTTTTGAAGGGCTTCTATGAATTAGATAAATAAAGATCCTGTAAACATAAGAAGCCGGCGGGGCTTTCCCCGCCGGCTTCTTTATGTCATTTTCTGAAAAAGGCAAGCGTTTTCGTAAGCTCGTCCGAGATCTCCGACATCTTCTCCGACATGGAATTGATGTCTCCCACCGTAGCATTGACCTGCTCCATTGAAGCGGAGGTTTCTTCGCTTGATGCGGCATTCTCTTCGGAAATGGCGGAAAGTGAAGACATGACCTGATCCACCTGCTCTGTCTTTTCACTGATATCATCGCAGCCGCTCTTGATCCGCTCAAGTAAGTCCCTAACCTCGGAAACTGCTGCGATAACCTCGTCCGCAGACTTCTCCGTTTCGTCTGTGAGATTGGACTGATTTCCTACTGTGGTGACAAGCCTGTCAATTGTCTCAATAGCGGAGGTCGTCTTTTCATTGAGATTGTTCATGACCTCATCAATGAGGGTAGCCGAATCCTTTGTCTGATTCGAAAGCTTTCCGATCTCGTCAGCAACGACCGCGAAGCCCTTTCCTGCTTCTCCTGCCCTTGCAGCCTCAATGGAAGCGTTGAGTGAAAGGAGATTCGTCTGGGAGGCGATGCTGTTGATCTCATTCATAGTCTCCTTGACCTTGTCGACTATGTCGCCGACCTCCTTCATGGATGCAGACATATCATTGAGGGTCGCTGTGGTCTCGCCCATGGCCCGAGAGAGCTTTCCGAAATTATCCTTCATGGACGCTGTCTTTTCAGACATCTCAACGGCCTTTGCCTGAGCGTCTGTGGCTTCAGCGGTAAGTGACTCCGTCGATTCCTTGACAGAGATCGTGGCTTCAACACCGCCCTGGATCTCCTCGGCCTGACTGGTAGCACCCTTCGCGATCTCTTCAACGGCGTTTGAAACTGCAGATGATGTGTTCGCTGTAGTAGCGGCTGAGTTCTTGAGCTCACCTGAGGATACACCGACATCATTCGCGCGTCCTGTGATGGTATCGATTATACCGCGGAGCGAATCCTTCATCTTCACCGCCGACCTTGTAAGGTTTCCGAGCTCATCGGGAGAAGCGTTTTCAGGTATAGCTGAAACAAGGTCTCCCGAAGCGATCTTTGAAAGCGAGGTATCAAGAGATCTGATGGATTTTCTCATATAGACGATGATCCTGATCGCAATAAGGGTTAACACCGCGATCAATGCCAGCACCGCGATCAGAGTGATATTTGAAAGCAACTTTATCTGCTTCTCATAAGCCGCGACACGATAGTTCGTATAGCCCTCTATAGAATCCTCCATGGAGTTAAGTTCATCTCTCGCGATTGAGAAAGCCGCTCTCTTCGCTTCGGCATCTCCCTCTCCGGTTCCGGGATCATAGGCGGCGTCCCAGTCCGTGATCTCTGACTCAAAGGCAGTGAGATATTCCCTGTTGGTCTTTTCCTGCCCCTCTGCCTTGTATTTATTGAAAAGGTTTTGATCCTTTGAAAACAGCCCTTCAAGGGTACTTACGGCAGCCTTGACCTGATCCCTGTTCTCCACGTAATCATCCACATAACCGGACACGTCAGCGCCCTTTATGAGCAACATGTTGCAATAGGCTTCGTCACAGGCATACTGAGCCTGATACATATCCCTGTCCGCTGTGACAAGTGCGGTGGATATCTCCGCGATCACTTCTATATAGGCTTGTTTGCATGAATTTGCCACCTTTGCGATCAGAAGGTCCGAAATAATAACGACTGCAAGAAGTGCTGCTGCAAGCGGAACCATGAGAATCAAGAGCTTCGTCGTTATCGAGCCCCTCATGGGTTTGATCCGTGTTAATTCCTGTTCCTGTTTTGCCATACTCTCCCCTTTCTGTCTCTGTTTAGCATTTCAAGAAAACAGCAGGCTCATTATAACACTATTCATGGTGAAAAAAAACGGCTTATAAGCTAAAATACCTTTGACTTAAAGAAGCATCAAAAGGCGGTACTTGCATTGGAAAAGGTATTTGTCGCGATGTCGGGCGGAGTGGATTCCTCCGTCTGCGCTTATCTTCTGAAAAAACAGGGCTTCGAGTTTTACGGAGTCACAATGGAGATTTATACGCCGGAAGCTGACTCATTTGTTTCCGAAAAGAGCTGCTGCGGATCCTCGGCGGTGGAAGACGCAAGGGCTGTTTCAGAAAGCCTTGGCATTACCCATTATGCTATGGACTACAGAAGCGAGTTTGAGGAAAGGGTAATCAGGCCTTTCTCCCGGGAATATCTTCGCGGAAGGACTCCGAACCCCTGCATCATGTGCAACAGGTCTGTGAAGTGGGGAGTCTTCTAT
>OMRF01000334.1 GCA_900313435.1 uncultured Lachnospiraceae bacterium
CCTGATTTAACGAGACAAACTCTTGTGTCAGTCTCAGAAAAATCTGTCGTACGTCTTCAGGCATTGTCTCTTCATCCTTAAGTGCAAGAATGAATTCTTCGCCACTAACCAGGCCCTTAAGAAATCGCATAACTCTCTTTTCATCCTTGCCAAATACAACCTTAAGGCCCTTATTGACAGATCTAAGAAGTTCTGCCCTGTTCTTAAATAATTTGTCCTGCTCCTTATCTTCTGTTTCTTTGGCCTCGTTATCAAGATGAACGGCGCTTTCATCCATCATATTAAAGAAGTTTCCCTGTGAGGTTTTCTCGTTTTCTTTAAAATACTTTTTCTGTCCGTTTTTCTCGACAATATATACATCAGAAGTCCCTGCGCCGCCTTTGGATATCTTGACACCATCCTCACCATCCTTAAATTTGGCTGTTCTGACATCTTTAAGAAGGTCGTACCATGTAAGACTTTCCTCAACAACCATGGCATTTTCTATATCGTTATCAACGACAGGCTGCTCTTCTTTTGCCTTCATCTGCGCAACTCTGTTTTCCAGCTTCATGGACTCTTCTCTCAGCTGGGCATAAAAATCCTGCACCATCTGTCTTCTGGCTTTTCCTTCTGCAGTCCAGGGATTTCTGTTATCAAGGTAGTTCTCACAAGCCTGTATGGCATCCAGAAAACTAAGATGGATATCCTCTTCCTGAAATGGATCATACCGTCTCGACAGCTTTTCATCGATCGTCTTAAGCGCATTAAGAACAGGCTTCATATATTTGGAGGAAGGTGTTGTTCTTTTAGCATCATGAGCATTCCCACTACTATCAATGAAGCGGTACTTACCGGTTCTGATAAGATTCTGCTTCTGGCTGAACACACCAATGCCTTCAGGCATATTTTTCCTTACTCTGGCTCTTTTCTTATCAATGGCATTCTCTAAAGGAACAATCTGATTTTCCTGCAGTCCCTGATCCTGAATGATGATATTGTTATCATCGTCCTGCTTGTTTATCTGCTGATTTTCTTCTTTCCACTTGTAAAGTTGTGTATCCATATGACTACTCCTTTTCACAGATATTCACTGTCTTCTTCCGCCGTTTTTTCAACTTCCAACCTGTATAATAAATATTTGTCTGTATTTTTCTTTGTTTTCTTGACCTCAAAGCCGGCAGGAGGTTCTGCTACATACATTACTTCCGAATCAAATACAAAACCTTCATTCTCCAAAAGTGATATCAGCTCCTCTGACCCTTCACTAAAGACCTCACAGGTCACCTCGTTTATTTCACTTTCGGCAAGGATATCTTTTAGTTCCCGCAAAAGAAGTGTTCCTGCGCCGGCATTTCTAAACTCTTCGTCCACATATATATATGAAATGGATGACGTAATTATGCCGTCCTCTGTCTCATATACATAGAACTGCAAAACACCTGTCACAAAACCCTCGTCATCGCTTGAAGCAAGGGTAAAATATCCATCCTTACCAATGTTCTCGCATATTTCAGCAGTAAAAAAGTTCTCAAAATCCGTTTTGTCCTTCTCTGTTATCGTGTAGATGCCCATTTGTTTCACCCCCTGTAATCCGTTTCACCATAGAATAAATAGTTCTTAAAAAAATCCAAATCATCAAAGTGTAAACAAAACCATAGTAATTATAGCATATATTGACATTTACATCTTATTTTCCCCACAAAAAAAGGACCCCGTCCCGGGGTTCATTCCCAGTCTTCCTTCGTCATCAGGCTCACATGACCTGTCCTCTTTTCGTGCATCAGCGGCACATCAACATTTTCAGATTTCCACTGATACTTGAATCCGCATTTCTCCTGGACACGCTTGGACTTCTCATTACCTTCATAATAACCGACCCAGACCTTCTGCATACCTAAATCTTCAAAGGCATGGCGAAGCATTTCCCTCACGGCTTCCGGCATGATACCCCGCCCCCAGAACGGCTTTCCAAGCCAGTAACCAAGCTCACATTCATCATCTGCGGTAGCAAGATCATTCCCCCTGGAACCGTACAGCTTCAGTTCGATCGCCCCAATAGCCTTGCCATCCTCTTTCAGACAGACAGCATAAGCCTCCTTACCTATAAAAACATTCTTTATCACATCCCGGCTCTCATCAATGCTCTGATGGGCAGGCCATCCGGCGATCGGCCCCACATCGGGATCACTGGCATACTTATAAAGCTCCTCCGCATCATCTTCATTCCATCGACGCAGGATCAGGCGTTCTGTTTCAAACATATTCTTCTCCTTTTCATTTGTTTTCAAAATAATTCTTTTGCCCTTTCAGCTGTTAGTCTCCTTTTTTCCAGAGTATTGACAAACAACATCTCCGCTGTTTGTGGAAACCGGTCATATATTACTATTCATTTCCTGATCCTCAACAAGTAATGCTCCTGATCCTCTCCCGCAATATATGCCCCATTATTCAGCATAACCTTCTGAGACGGGATATTATCTTTGTTCACGCGAAGATAGATCTCTTCTTCCGGGACAATGTCCTTTGCGATCCGGAGCGTAAGTTTCAGTCCTTCCGTTCCATAGCCTTTTCCCCGTTTGTCTTTTCGAATACTGTAACCAATATGGCCTGCACCTGTTCTCAATGCTTCTGTCAGGTGATGCCTGATCCTGAATTCACCGACCAGGCAATCCTCATCCCACAGATAGTAATATGTTTCCGGGACAAACCAGTCCGGCATGTCAACCGGATGTTCGTATGAGATCAGTGTCGGAAGCGCATTCTCAATATATTCGTCGTATGATATGCCGTTATATGGATTTGTTAATCCATTTTCATCCGCAGGCAACGCCGTCGTATATTCCCACTGGGCGTATGCATCTTGAGTGTTGATCTTCCGTAATTCCACTTCTTACTCCTTTTGCGTAATGGCCCCCGTCCCGGGGGTCCAATTTCCCAAACAATCCGCTATTTGTGCTTTGCCGGATTTACGCTAACTTCATCCAGTTCAA
>OMRF01000281.1 GCA_900313435.1 uncultured Lachnospiraceae bacterium
CTGTCCCTTTTTGTGGAATACTTTGGTAAGATTATTGACAATAAGGATCGTATTGTCATTAATTTCCAACTCCGGATCATCCTCAGGCGAAAGATAATGTATAGCCTTATATCCGGACATATCGGAATTTTCTTCTTTGATCCCGGACCTTGCTTTTTTCTTCGCAAGCTTTTCTGCCGTTTTTTTTGACTTTACGGCATCTTTAGCAGCTTTTTTTTCAGCTTTTCGGGCAGCTTTTTGAGCCCGTGCCCCGTCTTTCACAGCTTCTTGATCATCAGTTATTTTCTTTTCATCATTTTTGATATCTTCTTCCACGATATTTCCTCGCTGATACAAACTAAAACCGTAAGGGTCCCCGGGCGCCTTAAAGGATCCCTTTGGCATCGTCAACATAAGGCGCGCGCAGATCACACTGCCTTTTTCAGTCTGGGCACCGCATCCATAAGCTTCTTTGTATACTCATTCTGCGGGTTATCTATCACCTGCTTTGCATCACCATACTCCATAATATTACCATGCTGTAAAACAAGACATTTATCACACATAGCCCTTACAACGCCTATATTGTGGGTAACGATGATTATGGTTGTTCCGAAATGATCCCTCATCTGTACCATTTCCTCAACAACCCGTTTTTGAACGGAAACATCCAAAGCAGACGTAGGTTCATCCGCAAAAAGGATCTCCGGATTCATCAGCATGGCCATACATATAGCCACGCGCTGGTTCATGCCGCCGGAAAGCTCAAAGGGATAGCTTTCCAGAACCCTCTTTCCGTCATCAAGACCTATCTTTTTCATGAGTTCACAGGCGTTTTTTTCAAACTCGTCCCTGTCATTCAGACCATGTTCCTTCAGACTCTCAAAAATCTGAGCGCCCACAGTCCTTATCGGACACATGGCAGCTATGGCATTCTGGAATATCATACCCAGCTTGGGACCACATAGGGTGCGCATTTCTGCATCAGGCAGGTCAGGCAGATTTTTTCCCTCAAACCATATATCGCCTTTGGTCACCAGTCCTGCGTCACCGAGCAGACCCATGGCAGCCTTGATGATCGTGCTTTTCCCGCTTCCGGACTCACCGACTATACCCAGTATCTCACTTTTTTTTACGCCAAAGCTTATATCATGCACCACCGCCTTGTCCTTGTATGAGATTTCTACATTGTCATATCTTAAAATATCTTCCATGATGCAATCCTTTTAAATGTTTCTTTTCAGCTCATGCTCAAAATGATCCAAAGCCATTTGATCTCAGACCATTTTGACCATGAACCATAAATCTTATGGCTCATGAAAAGGGGCTTTATTCCCGTGAATGCCTGTCGGCGAGCGCAAAGCCCCTTTTTTATGATCAAGGAAAACGAATCATCTGTTTTATGCCTTATCCGATAATAACGATTTCAAAAAAACTTATCAGTTTATATCAGTATCAGCATTGAACTCATAGTAATCACAGGGATGGGGATCAAGTCCTGTAACCCCCGCTTTTTTTACTATTCCCATCTGAAGATGTGATGCGAATACATAAGCGTAATCATCAAGGATGATCTGTGACATCTCTGTGGCAAGCTTAGCTCTCTTAGCCTCATCAAATTCCTTATGAAGCTCGGCCGCTTTCGCATCCAGATCGGGATTGCTGTATCCCTCATGGTTGCTGGATGAATCCGTAAGGCAGTGGGTTGTGAAGAAGTACTCGGGATCTCCTGTAGGAGCTGTGACCATGGCGCTTACGTAAACATCAAAGTCGCCGTCCTTCCAGAATGTCTTATGCTCTTTTGTGTTGTTGATCTGTACATCGATACCGATCTCCTTGAGCGTAGCCTGGGCTGACTCTGCAAGAAGAGGAAGCTCCTGACGGCTGGGATATGTAAGCCATTTTATGGAAAGCTTCTTTCCGTCCTTCTCTCTGATTCCGTCACTGCCTTCCTTCCATCCTGCATCTTCAAGAACCTTCTTTGCTTCCTCAGGATTATATTCAAGGGCTGTTACGGTATTGTCTCCAAATGCAAATGACGCAGGGAAGGGCCCCTTTGACACAGCTCCGTGTCCCTGAAGAAGCGTATCTACAAAGCCTGCCTTGTCAATGCCCATGGCAATTGCTTTTCTGACAGCCTCATCCTTAGTGATCTCTGAGTTATAGTTCATCTTACCGAAGAACTGACGGCTTGTCTCGCATGTGCCTATGGTGTACGCGCTGTTGCTCTCAAAGAGAGGATAGCTTGCGTAAGGAAGACCATAGGAAGCATCGATCTCTCCCGCCTGAAGAGCTGCCGTAAGGGTATCACCGTCCGTTATGCTCTTGACATGAAGCTCATCGAGCTTAACATCTCCGTTCCAGTAATTTTCGTTCTTAACGAGAACCATCTCTTCGCCTGATACACTGGTAGCCACAAAAGGACCGGTACCTGCCACGATGCCGTCTTTTTCAGGAACCTGCATATCTATAATGCATCCGTAAGGATCGCAGAGATAGTTGATGAGAGCGGGACAGGGCTCCTCAGTCTCAATGGTAACTGTGTTTCCGTCTGCCTCTATAGCCTTTATCTTAAGGTCTCCGGGAGCGCGGTCATGAACAGCGACCAGATCTTCGAAGCACTCTTTGACAGCCTGTCCGTCCATCTTTCTTCCTGATGAAAATGTAACATCGTCACGAAGAGTGATCTTGCAGTGAGTATCATCTGTGAACTCATAAGATGTAGCAAGCCAGGGCTCAAGCTTCATATCATCCGTATACTTAAACAGCGTTTCACCTACTCCGTAACGGAGAGCGCTCCATCCTTTGTAGGAGTCATGAGGGTTGGTACCATCGTCAAGGTTGTCGGTGCTGTATCCGGTGCTTCCGTAATTAAATACCTTTTTTTCACCGGAAGATGCTGTGGTTGTCGCCGCCGTATCGGCAGTGGTTGTCTCACTTGCGCTTGTTGTTGCCGTGGAATCTCCTCCGGCAGCGCCGCCGCAGGCCGCGAGAGGCGCTGCAAGACCCGCGATAAGTCCAAGTGTTAAAAATTTCTTCTTCATAAAACGAAACCTCCATAAAACAAAACCATATCGTGACATAAACTGCAGGAGTATTTAAGATCGATCAAAACTCCTTTACATCGGCAAATGTGGCTTTGAACCCCTCGTTC
>OMRF01000376.1 GCA_900313435.1 uncultured Lachnospiraceae bacterium
CTTATCCTACGCCGGTATGCTGCAAAACCACGACGCCTACCATGCGCTTGCGGCGGTTGGCGGGCTCATCAAGACCGGCCCCACGGGCACCAACGTAAACGACATCGCCGCAGCGCTGATAGGGTGAGCACTATGAAATATCTGTATCAGGCGGGGATCATTTTCCTGTTCACCTTTCTGGGCGAGGCGCTGACGGCGCTGATCCCATTGCCGATCCCGGCGGCGATCTGGGGTCTGATGCTGTTGTTTGCCGCGCTGTGCTTTAAGCTCATCCGCGTAGAGCA
Source organism: uncultured Lachnospiraceae bacterium (assembly GCA_900313435.1). Lineage (GTDB taxonomy): Bacteria > Bacillota > Clostridia > Lachnospirales > Lachnospiraceae > RUG306. The sequence continues at coordinate 285 of OMRF01000376.1, forward strand.
GATCAGGGAGTGCGCTGCCTTCCTTACGGCGCTGCTGCCCGCGCTGTTCGTCGCGCCCGCCGTAAACCTGATGGATCAGGCCAGGGCGCTTTTGAGCAGCCTTCCGGCGGTAGTCACGATCGTGCTGGTTTCCACGGCGCTTACCCTACTTACCGCCGGAAGGGTGACACAGGCGCTGATAAAAAAGGGAACGAAGGAGGAAAAGCATGGCTGAGTTTCTTTCCTCCAGCAGCTTTTTTGCCATAACGCTAACGCTTTTACTGTGGCATCTGGCTGGCCTGCTTCAAAAAAAGACGCGCTCGGCGCTGCTAAATCCCATCCTGCTTTCGGTCGCTGGGATCATTGTGATCCTGCTTGCAAGTGGCGTGCCGAACAGCGCCTATCAGCAGGGCATGAAGCCGCTTACCTGGCTTATGACCCCCGCGACGATCTGTCTGGCGGTGCCGCTGTATGAGCAGATCAGGGCGCTCAAAAAGAGCCTGCCCGCCATTTTGACCGGCGTTTTGTGCGGCACGCTTGCAAGCCTTGTGTGCGTGGGCGGGCTTTGTCTGCTGTTTGGACTTGACGAAACGATGACGGTCTCGCTGCTTCCAAAATCCGTTACCACGGCCATCGGCGCGCCGGTCAGCAAGGCCCTTGGCGGGCTGGAATCCGTGACGGTCACGATCATCATCGTGACCGGGATCCTTGGAAACGTGCTGGGGCAGGCGGCCTGCAAGCTTTTTCACATTCACGATCCCATCGCGCAGGGGACGGCGCTTGGCACTGCCTCCCACGTGATCGGCACCGCGCGGGCAAACGAGATGGGCGCTCTTCAGGGCGCGGTCAGCAGTCTGTCCCTGGCGATCGCGGGCGTATTGACCGCGTTTTTGCTGCCGCTTGCCGTAAGGCTTTTCTTATAGGTTGTTTCCTGGACGCGTTCCTCTGACGTGAGAGCACGTCATAACGGCAAGCGTCGGCATTTACGGCGATCAAAGGCAGCATGAGCAAGCCGGGCTATCCGTATGCCAGCAGCTGTGTGGAGAGTTTTTTCGCGAGCATGAAGAAAGAATACATTATGAAAATAGAATACGACGGAATGAGTGTGCTAAGCAGGAATATCTTTTATTACGTCGAAATATTCTATAACCGGAAACGACTGCACAGCACACTGGGTTCCATGAGCCCTGTAGCCTATAGGCTACAACACCAACAGGCGAACATAGCCTGATCACAACAAAAGACTGGTATGCATAGAATCACGGAAACCACTCAGGTTTTCCATACCAGTCAAAAAACCTATAACGATGAAACGCTCTATTTTTCAATCAAACGTAACTGGAGAGATTGTTATGATTAAGCGCATTGTAGCTATTCTTTTATTGTTTTTTTCTGTAATTAACGCTTTAGCAGGGGAGGAAACATGTGCTACGACGCATTATAGTTGGGAAGATTTTGTGCGATTCTTCGATATAGTTTATAGTGCAGAAAAGGAGGAATATCTATATCAAACCAGCAACACATTTGATTTGTATTTATTAGAATTAAGCGAACAAGCGCTCTATGAAGAGTTCCCGGTGTATAATACAATTCAAGAATACTCTTACGATAACGAGCGAAATTGTGGAAAATGTGTCTCATATACTCTGCGGGATGGAAGTGGGCTATTCATCTTTATTGAAGATGGCATGTTGGAATATGTCTACCATATGGTAAAGAGATGTACAGCGAAAGAATTCTTTGATCGAATTGTTCTTGAATACTCTACACCAGACGATGTTGTTAATGTAGATAAGAATGCAGTTTTCAATCCACTCATACAACGAGGGCCATGTTCATATCATTGTCTGAGTGATGATACGATACATTTTGGGAAATAACATATAAACAATCCTCCCTTTCGCCACTTATTCTTGTGGTCCGAAGTATAAGAGCTGTATCACAAGATGAAGCTTTACCAACTTTGGGCTTTATTAGTATTAGCGATATGCCCAAATAAGCGGATCAAAGTAAAAAGGGAGTAACCAATATTGGCGGACTGGGAGCGAACTCCTATGAATGGATCCTATATATCTTGCGGCGGGGTAGTATTTTTTCTGTAAAAAGCAGTCTTCTGTGGGAGAATCGAGATTTGTTGAGGTAGGATGGCATAATCTGCCATACGGCTCTTGTTTATTGTTCTACCAGAAACAAGCAGATTTATCAAGGGCGGCCACGAAGCGGGCATTCATTTTACGTAAGCGCAAAATAAACCACACCTACAAATACCTGGCTTGAAATGAGATAATAGTGCACAAGGATTCCGGGGATTCTCGAGAATGCAAAAGACAGGAGGGACACATATGGGGACAGGCGTGCAGGAGCTCAAACACGCGGCAAAGCTTCAAAAATCGACGGTGCTAAATTAGCCCATTTAAATTGCTACTACTCAAAAATTCATTTTTGGTTTTTAAACTTGCATTAGTCGGAGGTGAGAAAAATGCATAAGATAAAATGGATAGATGCAATTGACCTATTTTCTAAAGGCGGTTATTATGATCTCGAATTAGAGCAATACATTGTTCCGAAATGGTTTGCTTTACTGTGCAAAGAAAATGATATGGGGGTAGGTGATTTGGCATACCGGAGAATGGAATTGAGTAACAGGTATTTAAAACCACCTATTCTGCATATCACAGGCTGTTTATATGTGACAACTCTAAAAATGGGCATTTCGCAACAGGTGTTGCAGGAGAATGGTTTTTCAAACCGTGATTATCAAAGGCCATTAACTAACCGAAAACCGGGAGACAACGAAACATGGCTGTATGAAATAGATGATCAGGAACGAACAGCCATGAGAAACGTATTACAGATCATTAGAGATGATGGAAAGTACTGGGATTATCTTGAATTAGATAAGAAAAACA
>OMRF01000280.1 GCA_900313435.1 uncultured Lachnospiraceae bacterium
GATGGGAGGAGACATGATAGGCTCGGACCTTGTGTGCCTTTCCACCGGATACGATTTTTTAAAGGCCGTGATCGATGTTGCGCTTTCCACTCCCCCCGCGCCCTTTGTTCATTCAAAAGATGAGGCTTCCGCGATCCGCTACATCTTCAGTGAAGAAGATAAAGAGGCATTGGAGCGTCTTTTAAAGGAGCATCCTGAGTATCTTGTAAGAAAGGATATCCATGAGATTACCGGCGACCTCGTATCTGATTCTTCGGAAAGATATGGGTATTTTCTCATGAAGGGACCAGGCAGGGAAGCGCTACTCCCTTATCTTCCTTCAGGCTCTATCGAAAGCGAGGGTTAGAAGATGAAGCAAAGGAAAAAGCTTTTTGTCCTCCTCGGTCTTCACATCATGCTCATGTTTTTTTCCATGTCCGGCATCGCTTCAAAGCTTGCAGCCGGGGAGAAGTTCTTAAGCCCTAAGTTTATTTTATACTACGGCGTGATAATCGGGCTTCTTGGAGTTTATGCCATAGTATGGCAGCAGATCATAAAGCGTATTCCCCTAACCACGGCTTATGCAAACCGCGCCGTTACCATAGTCTGGGGGATAATCTGGGGCGTTCTTTTTTTCCATGAAAACGTAACACCGCTTAAGGTCATCGGAGCTGTCATCGTGATAGTTGGTGTGGTGCTCTTTGCGACAGCTGATGAAGGTGAAGAGGAGGCCAAGGATGGATCAGAATCTTAAGGCCTTTCTCTACGCACTTGTGCTCCTTCTTGGAGTATTCATATCCGCTGTTGCCCAGGTGATCTTAAAAAAGGCCGCAACGAAGCACTACGGCTCCTTTGTAAAGGAATACCTGAATGTTCCCGTGATTTCTGCCTATCTTATCTTTGTGCTCTCGACCTTCATGTCGATCTTTGCCTACAAGGAGGTCCCGCTGTCCCTGGGACCCGTTCTTGAAGCTACCAGCTATATCTATGTGACTATATTCGGGGTAAAGATCTTCGGGGAAAAGGTTGGGAGAAAAAAGCTGATCGCCTTGTTCCTCATTATCGGGGGGATAATCATCTATTCACTCGGATCCTAAAACCACTTGACAAAGGATCCTATCTGCGTGATAATCGCTGGAAAGTGGCATCTGCCGTGCATCCCAAAGCATATTGATATCTATATTTCATATCGTTTCCATTTTTTTGATTTTCCTTATTGACAAAGAAAATTCATTGTAATAATATTGCCATATCGTTCGAACAGCTGTTCGTGTTTTGAAAAGGAGTACGAAAGTGTCAGATATCAAAAGAGAAGAAAAATTAAGAGCGCTCGATGCCGCAATAGCACAGATAGAAAAGCAGTACGGACAGGGCTCCGTCATGAAGCTGGGGGACAGCAGCAGCCATATGCAGGTGGAGACCCTTCCCTCCGGTTCGATAAGCCTTGACATTGCATTAGGGCAGGGCGGTTTTCCTAAGGGCAGGATCATAGAGATATATGGTCCCGAATCCTCCGGAAAGACCACGGTTGCGCTTCATGCGGTAGCAGAGGTTCAGAAGAGCGGCGGAATAGCGGGCTTCATAGATGCCGAGCACGCTCTTGATCCTGTATATGCGAAGAATATTGGAGTTGATATAGACAATCTTTACATATCACAGCCAGACAACGGAGAGCAGGCGCTGGAGATAGCGGAGACCATGGTACGCTCCGGCGCTGTAGATATCATAATAGTCGACTCCGTAGCGGCCCTTGTGCCGAAGGCCGAGATAGACGGAGAGATGGGGGATGTTCAGGTCGGACTTCAGGCAAGACTCATGTCAAAGGCTCTCCGCAAGCTAACAGCCGTCATCTCAAAATCCAACTGCATCGTGATCTTCATCAACCAGCTTCGTGAGAAGGTAGGCATCATGTTCGGAAATCCCGAGACTACTACAGGCGGAAGGGCGTTGAAGTTCTATTCTTCGGTGCGTCTCGATGTACGCCGCACGGAATCCATCAAGCAGTCCGGTGAGGTCATCGGAAACAGGACCCGTATCAAGGTGGTGAAGAACAAGATCGCTCCTCCTTTCAAGGAGGCGGAGTTCGATATCATGTTCGGAAAAGGGATCTCAAGGTCGGGAGACATACTTGATGTAGCTTCGAACCTTGATCTCATTCAGAAGTCCGGTGCCTGGTATGCTATCGACGGCGAAAAGATAGGACAGGGCAGGGAGAATGCAAAGCAGTTTCTGGAAGAGCATTTGGATGTCATGAACTCCCTCGACAAGAAGATCAGGGAGCACTACGGTCTTGGCGCTGCTTTAGAAGGTCCCGCATCTTCAAATGATGGGGCAAAGACTGATCCGGATGATTCAGCGAAGGGAAAGACTGCAAAGGCAAAGTCCTGAAAATATCATGGACGAGACCATCTTCTCAAAAGCAAAGAACAGAGCACTTCATCTGGTATCAAAGATGGACCGCACGGAAGCTGATGTAAGGAGGAAGCTTCATGATGGCGGATATCCCGATGATATTATTGAAGGGGTCATTTCCTTCATGAAGGAATACCGCTACATTGATGATCTTTCCTTTGCAAAGAGCTTCATCAGGACCTATATGGGAACAAAGAGCCTGTCCGATATCAGACGGCGACTTCATGAAAAGGGCGTGAGCAGGGATCTGGTCTCTGAAGCGGAGGCAGAAGCCTACCGGGGTGACGAGGAATCCATCATCAGGGGACTTCTTTTGAAACGTGGCTATGACAGTGAGAGCGCAGATCAAAAGGAAAAGGCAAAGACTATCAGGTTCTTGCTTGGAAAGGGCTTTTCCTACGATACCTTTTCTGACCTGCTCTGAGCAGGCGTTTGAGAAAGATTGAAAATTAGTTCTTTACATTATCTGTTTAAAGTGTTAAAGTACCCGCCATGGAAACCAGAAATCTTCAAAAATCATTTTTCTTTTTCGGCTTTTTCGACTTTACCTTTACAAAGGGTAAGGATGTGTTTTGGCCGCCGGAAAGATGATTTGAAGAGTAACATTTTTTCAGATTAAGGTAGGATCACCGCTGCGGCCAAGGAAGGCTGCAGCGGTTTTTTTTCATCTGTGGTCTGAAGTGGAAAGTAAGGTTAACTGCCGGAAAGGAATTCAACATGATAGTTATCTTAAAAAAAGACGCGGACAAACATGAGCTTGACTCACTGACATCCTGGCTCACAGGGGAAGGCATCAAGGTGATGCCCACAGTCGGCTCCCATTCAACGATCTTAGGGCTGGTGGGTGACACCTCAAAGATCGACATCAACCTGATCTCGGCTCTTGATATCGTGGAGGATGTAAAGAGAGTCCAGGAACCCTACAAGGCGGCCAACAGGAAGTTCCACCCCGACGACACAGTTATCGAGGTTAATGGCGCAAAAATAGGCGGAGGAAACCTTACTCTCATAGCAGGTCCCTGCTCAGTGGAATCAGAGGAACAGATAATAGGTATCGCAGAGGCTGTGAAAAAGAGCGGAGCTACAATCCTTCGCGGCGGAGCATTCAAGCCCAGGTCTTCACCCTACTCCTTCCAGGGACTCCATGAGGACGGGATCAAGCTCCTTCTTGAAGCGAAGAAGGCTACGGGGCTTCCTATAATCACTGAGATAATGGACGCCGAGCAGCTTCCTCTCTTTGATGATGTGGATATCATACAGGTCGGCGCGAGAAATATGCAAAACTACACGCTCCTTACAGTTCTCGGCCAGATAGACAAGCCCGTCCTTATAAAGCGCGGCATGTCAGCTACCTATGAGGATCTTTTGATGAGCGCCGAATATGTGATGTCTCAGGGAAATCCCAGAGTCATACTTTGTGAGAGAGGGATCAGGACCTACGAGACCTATACGAGAAACACCCTTGATATTGCTGCTGTACCGGTCCTTAAGCACCTTTCCCATCTTCCGGTGATCATCGATCCAAGCCACGCTTCCGGAAAGGCGGCTCTTGTTCCGCCCCTTGCAAAAGCTGCCGTTGCTGCCGGAGCGGACGGCGTGATGGTGGAGGTTCACAACGATCCCGCCCACGCGAAGTGCGACGGACCTCAGTCCATCACACCGGAAGCCTTTGGTAAACTATCAAGTGAACTTTCAAATATAAAAGGGAGTCTGTGAGATCATGGGAATAACAGGAGAGAGTGATTATTTTGGCATATTGGATAATGATAGTGTCTTCCCCTCCGGCGGGCGAATAGCCTGCCAGGGGGTGAGGGGCGCGTATTCTGCTATTGCGGCAAAAAGGATGTTCCCTGAAGGGGAGCTTATGTTCTTCAAGAACTTTGACGCGGTGGCAGAGGCGGTTGAGAAAGGATTGTGCGACTTTGGAATGCTTCCTGTCGAGAACAACACCTTCGGTCCCGTAAAAGCGACTTATGAGGTCTTGAAGAAGGGGAAGGTCTTTATCGTTCGTTCCGAGAAGCTTCTCATAAGTCATCGCCTTCTCGTAAAGCCCAATACCGCGTTTTCGGATATAAAGGAGATCTACTCCCACGAGCAGGCGCTGGGGCAGTGCGCAGGGTTCCTCTCAACCCTTCCCGAAGACGTTAAGAGGGTTCCGAGCTTTAATACCGCGCTCGCCGCGAAGTTTGTTGCAGAGTCTGAAAGAAGCGACATAGCCGCCATTGCATCCCCGGAAGCGGGAGAACTCTATGGACTGACACCACTTGACATGAAGATACAGGATTCAGATAATAATTACACTCGTTTCGTCTGTGTCGCAAGGGAGAGAAAGGTATATCCCGGAGCAAACAGGATATCTTTGATCCTTTCCTGTCCCCACAGGCCGGGATCGCTTCATCATATTCTGGGTGAATTTGCTTCCTTGAACTTAAACCTATTAAGGCTTGAGAGCCACCCAATCGTTGGGCGTGATTTTGAGTTTTCGTTTTCAATGGACATCGAGGCCCAGAGCGCTGACGAAAGAGTAAGGGATATGCTGATCTCACTTTCAAAGGAATGTCCCTTTTTCCTTTATCTTGGAAATTATATGGAGATATGATATGTACCGTCACAAAGTGCAGTATTATGAAACAGATAAGATGGGGATCACCCACCATTCCAATTATATAAGGTGGATGGAGGAAGCGAGGGTTGACTTTCTTGAAAAAGAAGGCTGGCCATACCAGCGCTTTGAAGAGGAAGGCCTCATTTCTCCGGTCATTTCCGTAGATTGCCGCTACAAAAAGCCGACGACCTTTTCCGATGAAGTGGATATAGAGGTATCCGTTCTCGAGTTTAACGGAGTGAAGCTGAAGATTGGCTATCTAATGAAGGTTGATGGCACGACCGTCTGTGAGGGGGAGTCAATGCATTGCTTCCTGGATAAAGAGGGGAAACCTGTAAAACTTTCCCGTGATTTCCCCGGATTTTTTGAGATGCTTGATCAAAAAGTAGAAAAGGGAACGTGAGATGAGAAACATACTCGTAACAAATGATGACGGGATCTTTTCTCCCGGGATAAGTCTTCTTGCGATAACCGCGTCGGAATTTGGCCGTGTCACGGTTCTTGCGCCGGACAGGGTGAGAAGCGGCGGATCCCAGAGCGTGAATTTTCACAGGGACTTTCTCATGAAGCCCTACGATATGGGACTTCCCGGGGTATCAGCCTTTTCCTTTGACGGCACACCCACAGACTGCGTGAGAGCGGTGTTCAACGGATTATCCGATAGTAATCTGAATGACAAAGGGCTTTTTGAAAAGCCGGATCTCATTTTATCCGGCATCAATGATGAGATGAACGCGGGCTGCGACATCCTCTACTCCTCGACCATAGGAGCAGCTATGGAGGCAGTCCTCTATGATGTGCCTGCCATATGCTTTTCCAGTCACAGGGCAAAGTCGGGGCCGGGTGAGGTCACAAAGAGATATTTAAAAGACATGCTTTCGGAATTGATCGAGAAACCACTTCCGCCCGGGCAGATCTATAATGTGAACTTCCCTTCCTGCGCGCTTTCCGATTTCAAGGGGATACTTTATGACCGTGTTCCGGCGCAGATCCCGGGCTATCAGGACATCTATCATCTAAAGGAAAATGATGACAAAAGCTTTACTGTGGCGATCGAAGCAATCCCCATGGAAAGCGCATTGGACGGCACTGACATTGGGGCTGTGCTCACGGGGCATATCTCAGTGGGTGTTGTGAAGAATATGGTCAAAAGTGTGTAAACAGGGCGCTATTGACAAAAACACCCCCGTAAATTATCCTCAAAATGCTATGAAAGGAGGTATTTCATATGGATAATGAATACCGTGATCCCGGAAAGACAATGGCGTCAGGCTGCCCTGAGTGCGGCGGTACCATGAGCTTTGATCCGGCACTTGGGAAGTTGAAATGCGACTTTTGTGATTCAGTCTTTTCTCCCGAGGAGGTGGAGGCATTTTGGGCAAAGAACTCTGCCGTCCAGAAGGCTAAAGATGCAGCGGCTCGTGAAGGTACAAACGAGCAGAGGGGGACTGTTTCGCTTGACGAAAACGCGATGAGAGCTTATTCCTGCTCAGCATGCGGCGCCGAGCTCATGGCGGATCAGACCACGGCTGTCATGATATGCCCCTATTGCGGAAATCATACGATAGCGCCTTCGCAGTTTTCCGGCTCAATAAAGCCCGATTACATCATACCTTTCTCACATACAAAGAAGGAGGTACAGGAGAGCTACCTCAATTATTACAGAAAGAGATTTCTGCTTCCCGGTTCCTTCAAGTCGGACAATCACGTTGAGGAGATTCAGGGAGTCTATGTGCCCTTCTGGATGTTTTCCGGCGAGGTAGCGATGGACGGAAACTACGTGGCCTATGATGAGGCTACCGATGACGAAGGGCACAGGTATATCTCTGACCGCTATCAGGTTCAGATCCAGGGAAATGAGACCTACGAAAAGGTTCCTGCGGACGCGTCGAAGCGGATGGATGACAATCTCATGGACTCAATCGAGCCTTACAATCTTGGTGAACTTAAGGACTTTTCAATGGTCTACCTTCCGGGCTTTTTGGCTGAGCGATATGATGTTTCAGAGGAAGAATCCCGTCAAAGGGCAAAGAAGCGTATAGAGGAAGGCATCCACAGCGACGTGACCGAGCATATCAAAAGAGGGATGCATCACGACGGGGTAGAAAAATCAAATGAGAACTTCCAGTATTCCGGTGAGAGGACCACATATGCGATGCTCCCGGTCTGGATGCTGACCACGAGGTGGAAGGACAAGAGCTACAAATTTGCCATGAACGGGCAGACGGGAAAGATGATAGGCGACCTTCCCATAAGCGCTCCCAAGATGCTTGCGATCCTTATTCCCGTATTTGCCGCGATAGTCCTGATCTTCATGCTTATTAACCGGGGCGACATGGAAATGGGAAAGATAGCTGGGATGCTGATAGTGGCTTTTGTTGTTGATCTAATTCTCTTCGGGATATTGTATGGCTCCATGAAGCCTGTTCATCGGGCGACGAACGCATCGAATTATACCGCGGGCTTTAATATAACCCTGCAGAATGAAGAGAGATACGGGCTTTTCAATTCCGGAAAATTAAATAAAAGAATGAAGGGTTGAAATTAAAAATGGCTTCGGGTCGAAAGATCCGAAGCTTATTTTTTGCAAGCTCTTTTTGGACCCCCGGGACAGTCCCGGGGGTCCATTCTGCAATGATCTATCCAACTATCACGAGACTGGCACACTTTAAGTCATTTGAGAGGTCGTAGATCTTACCGGTCTTTACTTCCACTACCTTCGGTCGAAGGAGATATTCATGATTGTTTTCAACCACCTTGCAGTACTCGCCGTTTGAGAGCTTCACAAAGCTGTCAACGGGATAGAGGATCATGCTTGAAAGGAAGCTTTTCATGGAATCCATATCAAGATCTGCCGTCATTGACATTATCATTTCGACAGCTTCACGCAGAGGGAAGGCGGCTTTGTAGGGACGCTCCGTGACCAGAGCATCGAAGACGTCCGATACCGCGATGATGCGCGCAAATTTGTGTATCTTGTCTCCTGTAACGGCGAGGGGATAACCCTTGCCGTTCATTTTTTCATGATGCTGGAGAACGCCGGAGAGGATCGCTTTTGAAAAAGAGCCGGTCTCCGTGAGGATATTGTAACCATAAAGAGAGTGGTGCTTCATTAAGAAGAATTCCTCATCGGTGAGCTTCGCAGGCTTGTTCAATACA
>OMRF01000279.1 GCA_900313435.1 uncultured Lachnospiraceae bacterium
ATATGGTAAGGAGGAAAGCAAATCCGCTCTTCGTCATTACGTACTGGACGTGAAGATGAGAGGGACCTATCATAAGTCCGGAGAAGTTCATCCGGGCGGTTCCGCCGGTATTTCTGGCAAGAAGCGTTATTTCCTTCCACGACATATCGGGGCTCAGCGGGATATGGTGATAATAAGTATCAAAGACCGAACCGGAAAAAAGGTTCTTTGAGTCGAAGTTGTAAATCTCCTGCCCGTCTACCAATACTATAAAGTTGATAAAGCGCCCGGTGATATTGAGGCAGTCACCGGTGGTAATCTGGGGAAGGGTATTATGGGCTACGGATGTCCCGTCATCACTGGTACTCTTTATATTGTAGAAGGCCGCAAGGTTCACGCCCCTTCCGTCATCGCCAGTCCATCCGTCAGAATATTCACTCAGCCTCCCTACGGTGGTAAGATTCAGTCCGGTCGCCGCATTTGCCGCAACCAAAAGAACAATACCTATCGCCAGGATAATGAATATGCTGATGGCACTCTTCAATTTTTGAGACATAAAAGATTTTATCTTGTCAGACACTTATTTTACCGCCTCAAAACAATAATCATCAAAAAAAACCCTAGTTCATTGCATTATAACATTTACGATTATGGAAAAAAACCTTTTTTTACAGTTAATTATGTGGTAGTTTGTTATCTGGTATTTTTTGTGTGTAAAGGATGTGATCGGCTTGAAGCAATCCAAGGGAAAAGCTTTAATGATCTTCATATTGTCGGCTATCGGTCTGATGGTGACTTTCTGCGTACTTTCCATATATGTTGCGAAAGCTTCTACGGCTGACAGGGTCTTTTCCTGGGATTCTAAAAAAACCGCTACTCCTCCCGGAGAGGGTAGTGGGGTGCCGTATCTTACGATGTCTGTTCCCGAAGGGAAGCGCTGGCTTGATTTCACGAACCATACCGCTGCCCCCGTCGGAGCGGAATATGACTTTACCATGATCAATGAAGGCGTCGGACAGCTTGAAAGCTGGACTCTTGATATGACCTTCAATGAGAACCTCATCATAGACAGTTTCTGGAACGGAACCTATGAGGTTTCCGCAAACACCATCCATTTCACTCCCGACAAGAACGCTGATTTCATGAAACACCTTGAGCCGGCCACCTTCGGCGCCGTGATCTATTCTCAGCGGGATCTTGAGCTTACCGGCTATACGATCAGGGGACGGCTCCCCTTAAAGATCACAGATCTCCCTGTCTATTACGTTCTCATCGTCCTGATCCTCATCTGGGTGATCGCCCTTTCCAACTATATAGTGAGTTATGCGAGGATCAGCCGCCTTCAGAAGCAGAGGGATCGTGACCTCCTCATCATAAGCCAGTCCATCATGACCTTCACGAACTTCATCGACGCGAAGGATCCCTATACCAAGGGGCACTCAATGCGTGTAGCAATGTATGCAAGGGAAATAGCAAAGCGAATGGGTCTTTCTGATGAAAAGAGCCAGGATCTTTACTTCGAGGCGCTGCTCCATGATGCAGGAAAGATCGGTATTCCGGACGCCATACTTACAAAGCCCGGAAAGCTCACGGACGAAGAGTATTCGATCATCAAGACTCACACCACTATAGGAAACGAGATCCTCTCAAACTTCACCGCGATCCCCGAGATCAGGGACGGCGCGCATTATCATCATGAAAGATATGACGGAAAGGGCTACCCTTCCGGGATCAAAGGCGAGGATATCCCTCTGAACGCGAGGATAATATGTGTCGCGGACTCCTATGATGCCATGAGCTCCTACAGAAGCTACAGAAAGTCCTACGACAATGAAAAGATAATATCAGAGCTCCAGAATAATTCCGGAACCCAGTTCGATCCAAAGATCGTGCCGATCATGATCACTATGCTGGAAGACGGTTTTACGGAAAAGATAAGAACTAAATACGGAGCTGAGACTGATTATTTCTCATCTCCTGTGGCATAAAGCATCAGCCTTCCCAAGGCTTCTCGTCATCATCGCCCAGAACATGACCGAGCATGATAGAGTTTCTTGATTTGTTCTTTGCCCGGTA
>OMRF01000348.1 GCA_900313435.1 uncultured Lachnospiraceae bacterium
CAGCATAGGCGCTTCTCCGGCATATCTGGGAATGAGATGCATGTGAAAATGGAATACTGTCTGACCGGCAACCTCGTTATTGTTCTGTACGATATTGAAGCCGTCGCAGGAAAGGACCTCCGTCATATGAAGGGCTGCTTTCTTCGCGAGTACAAGAACCTTTGAAGCCGTATCATCAGGCAGTTCGTAGATATTACGATAATGCTCCTTCGGTATGATGAGGGCGTGACCCCTTGAAGCAGGAGACGCATCAAGTATTATCCTGAAATCCGCGTCCTCATAAATAGAATTTGTGGGGATGTCCCCGTTTGCAAGCTTGCAGAAAATGCAGTTATCGTCTTTCATAATAACCTCCTTGTCCCTGTCAGTCCTGTTTGAAGGGGAAGATGCGATCCAGCATCCTTATCATCTCAAACCTTCCCTTCGCAGTCATTTCACCCGTGGAAAAGGCCCTCTGGAAGGTCTCCCGGCCGGATGTGATGTTCGAAAGGACAGCCATTGTGATCTTCGAATATATGTCATACTGGGAAGACTCACTGTCGTACGCGTCAGCGGCTTCGCTCCTTGAAAGGAAACGGCATTCCACCTCGGATCCCTTTGCAGCAACGAGCATCGACTTTTCTTCATCAGTGATCTCAAAAACGAAGCTGAGCCACTCATCTGTCTGAGGAACATAAGCCCCAACAAAGGCTCTTACTATATCACTTTCCCCAGCGCCGGACTTTTCATCCGCCCCGCCGAGAAGATTCCTGTACATGGAGGAAAGCTCTATGATGTCCTCCTTCTGCTTCTTCACATATCTGTCATCCACAGCGTACTGTGAAAGCTGCTCGGATTCCTGCGGAGTGAGGATGATCCTCTGTGTCCTCTGAACACTCTGGGATACCGCCTGTTTACTGGAAGGAAGCGCTTTCGGTTTTTGAGACAGCGTCCTGTAAAGGTTCTCCGCCTTTTTTTCTATTATCTTCTCAAAATCGCGGTTCGCGGAAAACTCCGCGGCGTCGGCGACATAGCCGCATAACCCTTCGCAGAGCGGTCCGCCAAGGGTCTCCCAGGCATTCTCCAGCGTCAGCATCGCCTCCCGTTCTCCTGTAGTCGTTGAAAGTACCACTGGCTGCATGTATATAGACGAGATCTGATCCCGGTTCCCATAGAGCCACAGGGAATCCAAAAACTCCATCATGTAGCCGCCGATCCCGAGCCACTCTACCGTAGTCGCGAGAATAATGCCATCACAGCCCTCGATAGTCTGATGAAGCGTCGGTATCTGATTCTTGTGCTCGTGGATATCATATCTTGTGACATCCACATTAACATTCAGCGATTTCAGGACATCAGTCATCCTGTCCAGAACGGCCATGGTCGGATCTACAAGCTCGCCCCTTCCGCCGTAATAAATATTGATCTTCATGAACCTAAATGCCTCTTCCTTGCTCACTCATTCCTGCTGCCGGGGAGAGTATCCTCCGATCTCCCGGACAGCTTTTCAGTATAGCACTTTCGTATGATAAAGGGTATTCCATAAATCAAAAAGCTGAAAATAAAGCCCCCGAGAAGTCCCCCCACATGCCCGGCATTGTCGACAGAACCGCTGGTAAAGCCGAAATACAGGGAAAGCGCTATCATCACGAGCAGCTTTCGCACGGTATAGCGTTCGTATCTCCCCTTGTGAACGACTATAACCACAAGCATCATCCCCATGATGCCGAATATAGCTCCGCTGGCGCCGCAGGCAACCGCAAAGTCCCCGGTACGCACCATATGAAAACATGAAAGTATGCTTCCGGATAAGCCTGAAAGAAGATAACAGATAAGAAATCTGACATGCCCGACGGGAATCTCGACCTCATGCCCCAGTACAACGAGCATCAGCATATTATTCAGTAAATGAACAGGGCCGAAATGCAGAAACATGGAGGTAAAAAGCCTGTAATACTCCCCGGAAAGGACGCTCTGCGGCCACATTCCGCCGTGCTCGTACATGAAGCTTCCGCTCTGGGTATCGCCCTGCAGTGCAAGGATTATCCATACCAGAATGTTTGCGGCGGCAAGACCCACAGTGACGGGACATTCCTTCAGAAATTTTTTTACGCTGTCTCCTGTTCCGCCCTGCCCTCTCTGGGGCCCGTATCCATAGCCGCTTTCGTTTCCGGCTCCGTATTGTGATGGTCTTTGATTTGTATCCATGCGGATAAGTTTACACTATTCGGAATAGTTCGTCAGCAAATATTATCCACAATTGGGATGCCTAATTTGTAACGGCGAGGAGGCGCCCTAATATCTTAAAAATTCAGCCCCGACAAGAAGTCGAGGCTGTTTTCAAGAATATCATTAACCTGCTTCCGCTCACGCAGGAGCAGCGTCTTCATAAAAATCATCCTGTTCAGAAATAAACCCAAGAATATCTGATGTCAACGCATTCGGGTTGTCATTCATAAACGTTTCTACTGCTTCGAGTCGTGACGGCTTCTTTTTTACATACGTTAATGCCGCAACAATGAACCCGTAATATGCATCTTTTACGCTATTAAGGCGAGTTGTAAATGTTTCCATTAATTTGTATTCCACGATATTGGCTTTATAGATTGCGCCATTTTACTTTTTTGCATTTGACGTTTTAAGGAATCGACCCGGTTTAGCTGAACTAGAACGCATTCTTTGAAGCAGTTCTTCTGTCAACTCCGGTTCGTCAACAGAAAACGAGGTAAACTCAGGATTAAGTTCAGAAATCCTTTCGATTTCCTCTTCCGTGAGCTTATTTCCTTGAACTTTTGGATCATACGTCACTAACATAATCTCTTTACCTCCTTTTC
>OMRF01000278.1 GCA_900313435.1 uncultured Lachnospiraceae bacterium
ATCCCGGTTTTCTTTGAATACGCGCTTTCTCACGAAAAAAGATACGAGGAACAGCTTCTTTTACATAATCTTTCAGATATCCTTGATCTTTTTCCGCTCCTCATTCTTGACGAATTAAAAAAGCTCTTTTCTCCTGAACTTTCAGTAAAAAAGATCGTTTTATCGGATGTCCCTTCAGTCTCGTTTTCCGGAAACAGCGGCATACATATATTTTCACCCTTTTCCATACGAACGGATCTATTCTTCTTTTCCTTCGAAAAAGGTGAGATAAAAGGAACGATACACTTTGAGCACCGCGTGTTGAAGCATTTCCTTGCGGACAAAAACGCCTATGTTTATCTCATCGATGAAGAAAGGATAATACCAAAAGCCCTTTCTTCCACTCTTGATAAGGACCGCATAAGAAAGCCTTTAAAGGAGGAATGCTTTGTAGAAGATGAGGGTGATTTCTTTCCGGTGCCTTCCGGCTTTTCTGATGAAGAATCCGCCCTCTTTGGACCCCTTTACAAAAGCTCTTACTCCGAGAAGCGTTGCTACATAAAAAAAGACCGGCAAGCTGTTACGGAAGAATTCCTGAACAGCTATGCCGGAATGCTTTTAAAAAACTATCTTACTGCTAGATTCTCTGATAGAAGAACGAAGACCTTCTGTCAAGACCAATCTCCTTATAGTCCATGACCTGCTCCGTGCTTCCGATGAAAAGGATCCCGCCGGGCTTCAGAGACTCTCTAAACTTCACATAGACATCATGCTTTGCCTCTTCGGTAAAGTATATGAGAACGTTCCTGCACACAATGAGATCGCAGTCCTTTGGATAGGGATCCTTCAGAAGGTTTGCCTCATGGAACTCAACCTGACGCTTGATCTCTTCCGAGATCCTGAAGGATTCACCAACCTTCGTAAAGTACTTATCCAGCTTCTCCTTCGGAATATCAACGACGGACTTGTCGTTATACAGCCCGACCTTTGCCTTTCCGATGACGGTCTTGTCAATATCGGTGGCATAGATCTTTACATCCCTCATGGGAATAAGGTCGGAAAGCGCCATAACAAGTGAATACGGCTCATCACCTGTAGAGCAGGCAGCACTCCATATCTTAAGTTTCTTCCCGTATTTTTGAATAAGCTCGGGAACGAACTTTTCCACAAGCAACTTCCACTGCTCCGGATTTCTGTAGAAGTTGGATACATTTATTGTCATGAAGTTGATGAATTCATTGAAGACCTCGGTATCCTTCTTCAGTAATCCAACGTACTCAGCAAATGACTTGCATGAGCGCTTATTAACGAGCGATTCTATCCTCCGCTTCATCTGATTTTCCTTGTAAGCGGAAAGGTCGATCTTCGTCATCTTGTAGATCTCGGATTTGAAATCCTCGTAACCTTCCATCTTTATCCCCCTTCATAAAAGAGGAACGTGAGTTTTGATGAAAGCCCACGTTCCTGAAAAATATCAGCTATGATAAGCTCTCAAGGCTTATGCTTCTTCCTTCGGTTCCTCTGCAGCCGGAGCATCCTCTGTTGCGGGAACATCAGGTATTTCCTCAGCCTCGGGATTCTCTGCATCCTCATCATCGGCCTTGTTCAACGCCTTTAAGGAAAGAGAGATCTTGTGCTCGTTCTCACGAAGCTCAACTACCCTTGCCTCAACTTCCTGACCTACAGAAAGAACATCCGAAGGCTTGTCGATATGATCCTTTGAGATCTGGGAAACATGAAGGAGTCCGTCGATCCCGGGAGCAAGCTCTATGAAAGCCCCGAAATCTGCCATGCGGGCAACACGTCCCTTTACGATATTTCCTACCGCAAACCTCTCAGCGGCGTCATTCCAAGGATTCTCATCAGGGAATTTTCTGGAAAGTGCTATCTTTGAATCCTTGATATCCTTGATAAATACCTTTACAGGATCGCCTTCCTTGTAAAGCTTTGTGGGGTTTTCCACCCTGCCCCAGGACATCTCTGAGATATGAAGAAGTCCGTCTATACCTCCGAGATCCACGAAAGCACCGAAGTTGGTCACATTCTTTACAGTACCGTCTATAACATCGCCCTGCTTCAAGGTTGAGAGGATCTCATCCTGCTTTACCTTCTTGTCCTCTACGATGAGCTGCTTTCTGTCACCTATGATCCTTCTCTTCCTCGGTTCAAACTCGATGATCTTGAATTCAAGCTCCTGACCCTTGAACTGGGTAAGGTCTTTGATATAGCCATCCGAAATAAGGCTGGCGGGAATGAATACCCTTGCTCCGTCCACTTCTGCGGAAAGCCCGCCCTTCAGTACCTGAACCACCTTTCCTGTAAGGATCTCGTCCTTTTCGAAAGCATCCTTCAGCCTCTGATTTCCTTTTTCCTGAGCAAGTCTTCTGTACGAAAGGATAACCTGACCCTCGCCGTCATTCACTTTGACGACCTTGGCTTCCATCTCGTCGCCCTCTTTTGCGACAGTGGTAAGATCAAGATTTGAATCGGCAGA
>OMRF01000276.1 GCA_900313435.1 uncultured Lachnospiraceae bacterium
CTCCTTGGAATAGGCTATGAAACTGATCCTAAGGACGGGAGAATGCTTGGCACAAAGATTTTGATGTTTGATATAACAGATCCCACAAAGCCTGTGATCTTGGGGGAAAAGGTAATAAATGACTGTTTCCCCAACGACCTTTCACACAAGGCGATAATGATAGACCGGGATGAAAACCTCTTTGGCTTCTCGCTCTTCCCTCAGGACTCAGGAAGCAGACTCAGCTTCAACGCATATTCCTGGAACGAAGGAACAAAGAGCTTCGAACTGAAGACAAAGATCGAGGATTTCTCTGACATGTACAGCGGCGAGATCAGAGGCCTTCGGATAGGGGATACTATCTATGCGACCTTTGAAACAGGTATCGCCGATTCAAACGGACAATTACTGATTTTCTGAAAGAAAGGGGGACGGTCAAAAGACCGTCCCCGCTTTTCTTCTTAATGGGCCGGCATAGGTTCTATCTTCGTTATCTTTCCCGCCTGCTCATTCTCAGGAAGGGGAGAAAGAAGTTCTTCATAGGTCTTTGTCAATTCAATCTCCGCCATATCCGAAACGACCCACTTCCCAAAGATATCGATCGCAGCGCAGTACATGCGGTAATTCTTTTTATCAAGAGGTATCCTTGAGATCACAGGGCCTTCATTACCTATCACGATCTCCTCTCTGAACGCATCCAGATGATCGATGTTAAACGCTGTATTAATATCTGTTACCACTATCCTGTCTCCGGGAGAAAGAGGCTTAACATCATTTACAGGGAGATTGTTCTCGTCATAGCCTTTCCAGATACCTTCTACAAAGTAATCTCCTTTGTTTGATGCGGCAGAGTCCTTTAGCTGTAAAAACCTTAAGAAGGACGACTCCCCACCCACTTCCACGGGCGTGATAAAGGAGGAAATCTCGGCGCTGTCCGAGATCTGCAAAGCAAATATGCCATGGTCCTCAAGCGCGAGTCTTGTCCCCTTGAAATCTACCGAAAACTTCATGTCATTCCAGTTCTTTCTTACGTCAAGGCCTGCATAAACAGGCTCCATGACCCCGTTCTCTTTCGTGAAATAAATAAAATAATAAATTTCCTTAAGGTATTTTTTGCTCTCCTTTGAAAGCGTGATCTCGAAGGCGCCGTTCTCATTCACATGGCCCTTGTCAAGAAATTCGATGGTAACGGGAGGGACATTGAGATAATAAGTCCGAAGATAATCATTGTATTCCTTTGATACTCCAAGCTTTATATAATCCCTTATCTCTCCGTTTTTATAGAATACGGGATAATAAAAGGAAAGCCCTCCTACATGTCTTTTCTCACCGCTCACTGAATAGAGGATGTAGGAGGAAATCGCGGAATTAATATTTGAGGAATCTATACCCGTGAGCATGGAGGTATTTATCGCAAAATCAAGGAAGTCGATCATATTCGCTCCGCCCTCCAGGATGTTATTAATGCCGAATTGCTCGCATTCATCCACTGCCGCGTTGACAGAGGAAAGATTCTCCTTGTTCTCCATAGCTTTCTGCAGATATTCAACGATCTGCTGAAAACTCTGAAACATTTCGTCATAATGTGAAAGATCCGCGATAGACAGCGTGCAGAAGTGTTCTCTCCCCTTCTTTTTACATTTCTCAAGATATGAGTCGCATATGACCTTTCCAGTTTCCACAGGATCATTCTTTTTTATAAAGGCGCCCAAAAAAGCGACATAATCCCAGCCACCCGCGGGCTCGAGCTCCTCGGAGGCTACCATGTATCTCGCATAGTCCTTTATGGCCTTCGCTGATTCAAGGGATGCCATGAAGCAGGCATCAAAGCCTATGATATTGAATTTCTCCGAAAGCCTGGCGTCCGAAAGTCCCTTTTCAAGCTCTGCAAATGTGAGGTTATCGTAATTATAATTTTCATCCGAGCAGACGCCTTCCGCCGAGCCGCCGCCGTGATCCCAGAATATGAGCATGCTCTGTGATGAGGGATAATTCTTTTTTCCCCAGGAGACAAAATCCGTAAGTGTCTTGCTATCTCCCATATTCTGCATTTCAAGGCTTTCGATGAGAGTAAGCTGCCCGTCTTTCACCTCATAGCGCTGAGTCTTCTTCGGGTCTATGTCGTGTGAATTCCACTTCTTCGCGCCTCCGGTCTCGATCACTATCTTCGTTCCGGGGTCTGATGGAACCGAGAGCATCTCGTCTATGGTCTTTCCACCGAGAGCATTCTTCGATTCAAGGTCTGAGCCACACATATAGATGAAAAGGGTTTTTGTGACATCAGACTTTTTGCCGCAGGAGGAGAACAGAGGAAGTATGAGGCAAAAGATGAGGACAAAAGCTGATAATCTTTTTTTCATTTTATTTTGATCCTTTCATACATGTTTTATTATAGCATTCTGCAAAGCAGCACGAAACAGGCTTATACTACAGGGAATACGCGCGGCCCTGTTTCTGACAGATATCTGACTACTATTCATTTGCCTGATATGTTAGTATATATAATTATCTTTGCTTACTAATAGGACTTGTTTTGAGAAAAGGAGAAGAATATGA
>OMRF01000275.1 GCA_900313435.1 uncultured Lachnospiraceae bacterium
CGCGATGAGGATCACCGAAAATGCTGCGGAGGTTATGAGTCCCACAGAAGCGGCGCGAAGGCCGTAAAGCGCGGCGGCAACATATTCGTTATCCCTGAATTTTTCCAGGAAATGCGCGACTATCAGGATAATGATGACTGACGGTGTGATGAGCCCTATCGTCGCGATGATGGCACCGAGTATTCCCAAAAACGTTGCCGCGGCGGGACCTCCCGAAGCTCCCTGCCCGTGCCCTATAACATAGCCTACATAGGTTGCCATATTGACGCCTATCGGTCCCGGGGTCGATTCCGAAACCGCTATCATATCCGCAAGCTCCTTCGAGGAAAACCAACCGGTGGAAGTTCCCATTGAAGAAAGAAAGGGCACCGTCGCCAGACCGCCGCCGATCGCGAAGAGCCCGGTCTTGAAAAACTCAAAAAACATCCGAAGGAAAAGGAGGAGGGTACTCATTTTTTCACTCCCCCTTTGTACTTAAATACCACCTTTAAAAGGATCCCGGCTATGGCGCAGGCGATCACGAGTATTATCGGAGAAAGCCCAAAAAAAGCGGAAGTGATGAACACCGCAATATACATGATGAAGGTCGGAAGATCAACTACCGCTTCCTTTATCATCTTGATGATGGCGTTTACCATAAGGACGCAGACCGCAACCCTTATCCCGGCAAGAGCATCCTGCACATAGATATTATCCGCAAAGCCTTTTAGAAGCGCTGCGATCAGCGTTATCAAAATAATAGAGGGAGTCACGATCCCAAGGGTCGCAACTATCCCTCCTATATTCCCTCGTTTCTTCCTTCCTGCGAAGGTTGCGGTATTTACAGCTATGACTCCCGGAGTGCACTGACCTATGGCAAAGTAATCCATTATCTCCTTTTCCGTGAGCCAGTGCCTCTTTTCCACAAGCTCGCGGATGATGATGGGGAGCATCGCGTAGCCCCCTCCGAAGGTCATTATCCCAACCTTGAAGTGAGCAAAAAATAATGAAAGAAGTGAAACCTTCACTTTCTTATCGCCTTCGAAATGGCGTCTCCAAGGAAGACCGCGATAAAGGCCTTCACCAGATCAGCCGGGATGAAAGGAACGCACCCTGCCATGAAGGCTGCTCCGATGCTCATTCCTGCCTGCCACGACAGCCATAAGGAGCCAAACACATAAAGCACCGCAGTACCGAGAATGATCCCGAGAAGCATCATAAGCTTCTTTCCTCGGAACCTGTCAGCGAAAAAGCCTGCTATCAGCACTGTCGGTATATATCCGATAAGATATCCTCCCGTAGGTCCGAAGAGTTTTCCCGCTCCTGCCGTAAAGCCCGCGAACACAGGAAGTCCCACAAAACCGATAAGGAGATATATGAGTACAGCGATAAGTCCCTTTTTCCAGCCAAGTATCACCGATGCCAAAAACACGCCAAGCGCCCCAAGTGAAACAGGTACAAGATCACCTGGCAGCGGAATGGAAAGCGGGCCTAATACGCAGATCACCGCCGCCATAAGCCCTGTCACGGCAAGAGAGAATACGCGGCTTTCTTTAACAGGTGCAGTACCGTCTTTTAATTTCTGATCCGTAACGGTCATTTCTTCTTCCTTCTATCTATCCGAGCTCTTTCACCGCTGTCAGGGTAAGATCATACTCATCCTTGACCTTTTCATAAAGGCCGTCCACATCACCCTTTGGAGTTCCTCCACGGAGTGACTCGGTAAGAGCCGAAGAAACATCATAGAGCCTCGTAAATCCGAGGTTTGCGGCAACACCCTTCAGGGTATGGGCAGACTCAAAGGCCGCCGGATAATCCTTGCCTGAAAGCGCAGCAGAAAGCGTTTCGTAGCTCTTGTCCTCAAGGAACATCCCGCAGAGCATCTTCAGAAGATCCTCGTCAAACACTCTCTCCATGGCGCCATCGTAATCCGCCCCGAGTCTTTCATAGAGTTCCTTTACTGTCATTTGATCCTCCTGATATCAATCAACAATGATATCTGAAACCATGAGTTCCCTTCCGCTTTTGATCTTTCCGATCGTTCCCCTGCAAAAAGGACAGCTCCTGTCGTTTGCTATTTCGGGATGATAATCTTTCCCGCACTTTGCACACTCGATGGTAACCGGGACCTCATTTACGATGAGCTCGGAACCCTCGCATAAAGTCCCCTTCGATGCCTCCGGAAAATAATGAAAAAGGTACTTTGGAAGTATCCCCGTCATCTCCCCCACATCAACTGTCAGTTTTTTGATATGTGAAGCGCCGTTTTCCTCTGCCGCGCGGCAGGCCAATGAAACGAGGTTCATCATCGCTGAAAGCTCGTGCACCTTAAAACGCTCCGACTTCCTCAAGTACTCTTGAGAGCTCGCTCATCTCTTCTTCCTGTGTCATGGAAAGCACCTGTATCACGCAGCCGGCATGCACCATGACACGGTCTCCGGTCCTTACACTGACAAACCCTGTGGAAGCCTCTCTCGTTACTCCGTCAAAATCTATTGTGGCAGTCTTTTTTTCTTCATCAACAGAGACTACCATTCCGGGGGCGGCCACACACATATCAGTTGGCTTCCTTTGGAGCCGCCGCTTGTTCTGCCGCCTTCTTTGCGGCCGCAGCGGCAAGGGCCGCCTTTTTCTTTTCTTCCTGCGCCTTCAGATATTCCTCGCCCATGTGGGGTCTCTGGAAGGAATCGGTTATCTTCTCCCCTCCCGGAGTCTGGTAACCCGCCACCATATGAAGGCACTTCTTGGGGCAGACCGAAACACAGTATCCGCAGGCTATGCAGTCCATACGGTCAATAGCCCAGGTTCCTTCCGGAGGCTTCTTCACCGTGATAGCCCTCGGAGGACAGCTTTTTTCACATATCCCGCAGGATATGCAGTCATCTATGGCGATCTCTATATGGCCGCGGCTCCCCTCGGGATAAGCTATCGGCTCAGCCGGATACTTTGAGGTCGCGGGCTTTGAAAAGAGATTCTTTACTGTGGCCCAGGTAAAGGCCATTATCCTTGATTTCGGCATGACTCACCCTTACCTTTCTGTACAGGATATGCACGGGTCGATAGTGACTATCAGAAGCGGCACATCAGCATATTTCGCACCCTTTATGGTCTCGCAGAGCCCCGCGAGGTTCGCAAAGGTAGGAGTGCGGACACGGAACCGGTTGATGAACTTGTCTCCGACTCCCTCTACATAATAAACAGCTTCGCCTCTCGGCTGCTCAAGCCTTACAAAGGCATCTCCGTCGGGATTTCCCTTTACGGGAACCGAGATGTCGCCCTCCGGGATCTTCTGAAGCGCCTGCCGAAGTAAGCTTATCGACTGGAAGATCTCGTCCAGTCTCACCTTGCAGCGGGCGTAATTGTCACCCTCCGTAGCGATAATGGGCTCTACCTCAAGTTCTCCGTAAGCATCATAGCCAAGTAACCTCATATCGCAGTTTATACCTGATGCTCTCGCGAAGGGTCCGCAGCAGCCAAGGTCGTGAGCCTGCTCCTTTGTGAGCACTCCGACTCCCCTTGTCCTCTCCTGTACGGAATAATCCGAGAGGAAGGTATTCCTTATGGGAACAAGTTCCTTTTCAATAAAATCGAGTGCCGAAAGGATGGCGCGTCCCATCTCGGGTGTGATATCGCGTCTCACACCGCCAACCATATTGGTGGAATAAATGACTCTTCCGCCGGTGGTAAGCTCGGCCATATCAAGTATCTTTTCCCTGACTCTCCAGCACTGATAGA
>OMRF01000273.1 GCA_900313435.1 uncultured Lachnospiraceae bacterium
GATGAGCCTGTGAAGCCCTCCTGGCCGTTGTATTTCACCTTGATCCAGCCGTTCTCTGATCCCGTGACCTCAACTGCTGCGCCCTTAGGCATAGTAGTGATCACGTCGTAGTCCATTCCGGGGCCCTTTCTTAAGTTCACTCCGCTTGTTATGTACATAGTTCCGAGAGCTACTGTCTCCTTTTCGGTGCTGGCCGCTACAGTATCCGTAGCATCAGGGCTTGCAAGAAGATAATAATTGCTTATATAGCCTCTCTTACCGTTGTATTCAACCTCTGACCAGTTCTTGGACTCGCCGTATACATTGACCTTTGTCTTTCCGGGAACCTCTGTGACTACCTCATAGTCTGTTCCGGGCCCCTTTCTCATATTCACACCGGACTTTGTATAAAGCGTACCCTTCACGGTAGTAGAACCCGTCGTCGCCCCCGATGTCTTTGAGGAGGATGCAGATGTCTTTGAAGAATCCGCCGATGAAGTCTTTGCCGAAGATGAGGCTGATGATGTTGCTGCAGATGATGCTGCTGAAGAAGCAGATGTCTTTGAAGACGCTGCGGATGAAGCCGCTGATGACGCAGAAGAAGTCTTTGCCGACGAAGTTTCAGCCTTGCTTGTGGACGTCTGTGAAGCAGGCGCTGAAGAGCTTGATGCACCTGACCCCGATTTCCCGGCGCAGCCTGTCATCGCGAGAGTGAACACCGCCGCCGCGCAGAGTATTGAAGCAAAAAGCTTATTTGATCTTCTCATGAATATCTCCTTTCTTTTTAGAAAATTATCATATATTATACCCTCTTTTGTTTCCTCCTTCAAGAATAAGTCGGCATATATTGTATAAAAGACCGTGCAGAGCTACCATATATAGAAAAACTCCGGCAGTGACCTGCCGGAGTAATAAGCTCGTTTTATGCTATTTTTACGCCTTTCCCTCTTCTTCTATCCCGTAATTCCTCATGATCTGGTCCGTGAACTTGTCGGTCACTCCCTCAAAGTTCTGCTTCACCATACTTTCCGCGATCTGCTGTATGGCTCTGTCGGAATACATGTCCTCTATCTGGGACGCATACAGATCCTTGTCATCGTCATCACTGAAGGCCTTCACGGATTCCTTCTGCTGCTTGATGACCTGCTCAAGAAAATAGCTCTCAAAGGATCTGACGGCCTCTTTGACCTCTTCCCTCGAGGAATCCTTCGAGATGCCGCCAACCTTGCCCGTGACCTTTTCGGCATTTTCCGCCGCCTTTGTATTCTCACTCTGTAATGAATAATAATCAGTTATACCGGAAATCCCCGAAATGCTGTCCATTTACCGTTCCTCCTTATTTTGATGAGCTACTATCATCTCTTCAGGTTGTTCGCCTGCTCAAGCATCGTGTCAGAAACCGTGATCGCCCTTGAATTTAATTCATACGCCCTTTGAGAGATAATGAGGTTCACCATCTCAGTCGCCACATCCACATTTGAGCCTTCAAGATAACCCTGAGCGATAGTCGACCGCTCGATCGGAAGGTTTGTGGTCACTTCATTTATGGCTGCCCCGGAAGCTGCTGTCTCCTGAAGAAGGCTGTCCGAAGCCTTTTCAAGCCCCTTGTTGTTGGGGAACTGGAAAAGCCCTATCTGCTGGCCGGTCTCGACATATACACCCTCTTCATTCCTGTAAGCGACTATTCCCTCTGAGCTTACTGTCACATTGTCTGCGCCTATACCCTCCGGAAGCACTACAGGATTCAGGTTCGTATCAAGCACCCTGTTTCCGTTGGGATCCGCAAGGACTCTCTCGCCTTGTACTGTATCAAGCGCCCAGCCGAAGTCTCCGGCTCTTGTATAATAAAGCTCGTTGTCCGCGCCCCGCACCGCGTAAAAACCCTTTCCGGAAATACAAAGCGCCATGTGGTTGTCGCTCTTCAGCATCGCGCCCTGAGTGAAGTTCGAGTTCAATGAAGCTACCCTTGTTCCGAGTCCGACCTGCGCCGTAGTGGGCTTCGGATCCCCGTTAGAGGTTGTGGTCTCTGTCTGCAGAGTCTGATAAAGGAGTGATTTGAACTCCGTGGACTGCGCCTTGTAGCCCGTGGTGTTCACGTTCGCGAGGTTGTTCGCGATGGTATCCACACTCGTCTGCTGAGCTTTCATGCCGGCAGCGCCGGTCCAGAGTGATCTCATCATAATTAAGTAACCTCCAGCCTTATATTACGTTATACCCGTCCGACCTGGGATACAGCCATTTCGATCGTTGTATCCTCTGTCTGTATCATCTTCTGATCCGCCTCATAGGCTCTTGATATAGCTATGATCTGAACCATTTCATCAACCACGTTTACATTCGAGGCTTCAAGAACTCCCTGCTCGATCTGGGCCTCAGAGGCTATCATCTGCCCGCCGGGAACGAGATCATACATATTCTCCCCGTATTTCGAAAGGAAATCATAATTCGCAAAATCGACAACTCCCACATTCGAGACTATCTGCCCGTTCTGCCAGACATTGTGCTGCTTGTCGACCGTGAACTCCGTAATGGGATCGACCCTCACCCACGCGTTCGGGTCATTCGCCTCAGCACCGGCCTGGGTAAGAAGGTGGTCGCCGTCAACCGTTACAAAATAGCC
>OMRF01000272.1 GCA_900313435.1 uncultured Lachnospiraceae bacterium
CCTTCAGGAATATCTCCTTTTCCACAGTCGGAGAAGAAGATCTGCTGAAGATGATGACTTCATTGTCGGAAAAAGCGGCGCTCCTGCCATCTTCAAAATGATGAAGAGCGGGTACCACCCTGCCCGAATAGGAAAATCTGGCCGTTATATTGTTTTTGAGCGCGGCCCCGGAAGGGGAAAAATCGTAAAACAATAATGTGGTCTTGATATCGCCTGACGAAAGATCAAGCGCCGAGACCAAAAGGGTGTCCCCGGAGGGAGACAGAGAAAGAGCTATCGGATAGCCGGCGTTTTGCGTATGGAGCTCTCCGCTCGCCTTCTGCTGACCGTCCGTGCCGTATACAAGTATCCTGTGGGATTCACCGTCATCAGCGAGAAGAGCCGAAACTCCCGATGAAGAGACCACCGCTCTTGTGATCTGCCCCTTCACCTTGATCTTCACCATACTTCCGGAGGACGAAAAGACATCTGCCTCCCCGCCGCCACTGTCATAGACGCAAAAATAATTTCCCGCCGTCATGGTCTTCGGTGAGGCCATCTCGAAAGACTGCGCCCAGAGCAGGTTGCCGTCAAGGTCGAGACACTTGATGCCATCGCGGCTCACTCCCGTGACGGTATCATTAAAGGCTTCCCACGCGGTACCGGCCGCTACGGTGAGCACAGCCCTGGACTTTACCTCGTAGGATGTAAATGACCTGAATATAAGATATGATATTAAAAGGGCCGCTGAAGCAATGATGATTGCAGCGGCCACTATCTTTCGTTTCATCAGAATACAAACAGGAAGGCTCCGTATGCCGGCATCGGGAAGGCTATCGAATAATCCTTTGTATCACATTTCTCGGCCTTCGGAGTATAATACTTCTTCCTCTTCTCCGGCCAGATCTGATCTTCCCCGTCACCCGCAAGATCTTTAAGAAGCTCGGGGTCATCACTGGCGAACAGGAGCCTGTGGCGCTTATCGGAGATGACTCCCACCTTGAAATCATCATAATGCATGGGGGTGAAGTTCACTACGCAAAGGATGGAATTCTTTCCGTTCTTTGCCTTCCTTACAAAACTGAATATGGAACGGGTATTGTCATTTGCGTTGATCCATTCAAAACCGGCCCAGGAAAGATCCTGCTCATAGAAAGCGGGATACTTCGTATACGCGTGAAGCAGGCTCTTCACTACATTCTGGACATAGAGATGCTGGGGATTGGCCAGAAGATACCAGTCAAGTTCCCTCTCCTCGCTCCACTCCTGAACCTGGGCAAATTCCTGACCCATGAAGAGCAGCTTCTTTCCGGAATGCGCCATCATGAAAACATACCCTGCCACAAGGTTTCTGAACTTGTCGATCCCGAGACCGGGCATCTTATTCAGCATCGAGCACTTCAGATGCACTACCTCGTCATGGGAAAGCACCAGGATATAACGCTCCGCCTCGTTGTAGGACATAGCGAAGGTAAGCTTGTTGTGATTATCCTTTCTGAAGAAGGGATCCAGTTTCATGTAGTCAAGGAAATCATGCATCCAGCCCATGTTCCACTTCAGTGAGAAGGCGAGGCCGTTCTTCTCCACATCCCCTGTGATCTTCGGCCAGGCCGTAGATTCCTCTGCTATCATGAGGAAATTCTTGTACCTGCCGGTCATCAGGGTGTTGATGTGCTTGAAGAACTCTATCGCTTCGGTATTTTCGTGTCCGCCATGCTCATTGGGAACCCACTGCCCCGCCTGCTTTCCGTAATCGAGATAAAGCATCGAAGCTACTGCATCAACCCTGAGGCCGTCAATGTGATAAGTCTCCTCCCAGTTAACAGCGGAGCCGATTAGGAAGTTCTTGACCTCAGTCTTTCCGTAATCGAATATCTTCGTTCCCCAATCGGGATGTTCGCCCTTTCTGGGATCGGCGTATTCGTAAAGAGGCTGACCATCAAAGTCCGCAAGTCCGAAGGCATCCCTCGGGAAGTGCGCAGGCACCCAGTCAAGTATCACACCTATCCCGTTGTTGTGAAGATAATTCACGAGATACATGAAATCCTTTGGTGTCCCGTACCTTGAGGTCGGTGCGTAATAGCCCGTGACCTGATAGCCCCAGGAACCGTCAAAGGGATATTCGGATATCCCCATCAGCTCTACGTGGGTATAGCCCATATCCTTAACATACTCAGTCAGGGATTTCGCCAGTTCCCTGTAGGTATACATCCCGCCGTCATCCCTGCCCGGATGGCGCATCCACGAACCCGGATGGCATTCATAGATAGCGATGGGCCTTTCATAGAAGGGCTTTCCTGAGGATCTCGCCTTCATCCATTCAGAGTCCGTCCAGCGGAAGCCTGAGAGATTTGCAACTCGTGAGGCCGTTCCGGGACGCAACTCGGCGGAGTTCGCATAAGGATCCGCCTTGTATATCTTTTTCCCGTCATAGGTATAGATGAGGAACTTATACAGTGCCCCCTCCTGCACTCCCGGGATAAAGGTCTCGAAAATACCGATGTCCTGGGGCATCAGGCGCTCCATATAGTTCGCCCCCTCATTCCATCCGTTAAAGTCGCCTATGACGGCAACACTGGCCGCATGAGGAGCCCAGACGTCGAAGACCACCCCTTCAAGCCCATTCTCGTCCTTGGAAAAATGCGCCCCAAGTTTCTTTCCGATATCATAATGAGTTCCCTGTCCGAAAAGATACATGTCAAGTTCCGTAAAATTACGCATTACTGCCTCCAATCATTATCATTTTACGAAATGCCTTTCCTGAAGCACCCTGTTCCCGCTGGGATCAAAACGTTTGCCGGCAACCCTGTTGAAGAAGCTGCCGTGTTCGGCTTTGTCTATCGCTTCATCCACTATCTCCTTGATCGCAGTGATATAGGTAGGGTGATCAAATGTCTGTATCCTGTTGATCCTGTCATAGAGGGCCAAAACCCCCATCTCGTCTATAACATAGCCAAGATCCTTTGAATACGCCTGTCCAAAGTTCACCAGCTCATCTATTGTCATCACGGGTATTGAGACGCGCTCCGAGAACATCTTTGAAAAATAACCATCCAGGGAAAGCGCCTTCTTCATCCCTTCCTTGTTGTCTTCAAGGATGACCAGTATTCCGGAATCGTCATTGTGCATAAGAAGGGAGAGGCTGGTAGCTGTCTCGCGCTTCAGACCGCCTGCCTTTTCCACGATAAGGACTCCTCCCCTTACCATTTCGAAGATCTTCTGGAGATCCTTTAAATTCAGCTGCTTTGCATCTATCTTTCCGATCTTGTCATTGGGTCTGCCTACCTCGCGCTGCATGACCTTGACTATCGCAGTGGCGAGGGTAGTCTTACCGCTTCCGCTTCCGCCGACTATGACTACGTTGCCTCTGTCTTTGTTAGCGCCCTCTCCATATCGCGCTCTAACTCCCTGAAGAAGATGGGCAAGAGCCTGCTCCATGCCGCTTATCGGAGTAAAGTAGGTGAAGAGTTCCTTCTCCTGCTCCGTGAAAGCTTCATCCGAATAGCCTTCATTTATATCATTCTCCGGGAGATCATCCTCAACCTCCGGTTCTTCATTTTCATCACTCACTATATCAGGAGACATCGCGGCAAGATCTATGGTCCGATCCATATCCGGCATAGTCTTTGTATCTGATGTATCTTCTTTCTCCTCGACCTCTTCCTTTGATCCCGTCAGGGCCTCTGCCAGTATGGTGGTCTCATCCCTTTTCTTCATGGGATTGTCGGAAATGCTGTCGTCCTTAAGTGTATCCTCTTCCTCCACCTCTTCTTCTTCGTGGATGGATAGTTCCGCGGTCGCGGTTCTTCCGGCAAGCACCGCCGCCTGGAGGACTTCAGACGCTGTCGGAGCCTTCTTTGAATATTTTGCTAAAGCACTTTCCGGCTCGTTTCCGAATGCGTCTATGTCACGCTGAAGCATAGCGTTCACATCCTCAACCGCCTTCATCGCATCAGCCTTATTCGTGATCTGGTGATGGACCTCTTCTTTTGAAATGACAGGAGGATGCCATTCCTTCAATTCTTTTCCTTCAAGCGTCTTTGACTCTTCATTCTTCTTTCCGAAGACACGTGCCGCTTCTTCGGTGATAACGGGAAGCGCCGCGGTATTCTGAAGGCGGAAGCTCTTTTGCTCCTCCTCTTTCCCTGAAGCTTCTTTGTCCGTCTCCTCAGGTTTCTCCTCAGTTTCCGGCTCATCCGTTTCCTCATCAATATCCTGTGTCTGGTATTCCGGCTCTTCCTCAGCGGGAGGAAGGTTCATCATCTCCTCCTCCATGAGTTCCTGCGGTGTAGCCCCGCTCTCTATCTTCGGCGCGACCTCGGAAAGCTTGTCTATGAGCTCGTTTGCCTCCTCTATCGCTCGCTGCTTATCATTTTCAAGCTGCTGCCTGTCAGCCTCCGCAAGAGCCTTTCCGGCAGCGCGGCTTGTCTTCTGCCACTCCTTCATGATGTCTTCTATGGTGAGCTGTCCCTTAACCTGGGGCTCCACAGTGCCGTTGTCCGGAAGATTCAGGGTCAGCTGCCCGTCGTTTTCCTCGATGAGATAATTTTGGAAGCTGCTCTTTAAAGACCTGTCGATCTCTTCCTGATCAGCCTTCAGCTTGTCCTTCTCATGTTCCCTCTCCTCTCTCGTCTCATCATTTACGGAAAGGAAGGGGAAGTTCTTCGCGATGGAACGGATCTCCTCCATATTTGAGGTGACCGCACCTGCCTCCGTCGCTTCCATTATCTCTTCGATATTCCGCTTGATCTCCGCCTGGAGATTCACTGTATCAAGCTTTCCCTGGGGCGCCTCGACCCTTGTGATGGCGACCGGCTTCGGAAGGAACTGCGAAGAATCTGTCTCGTCGGGCATTATCTCTGTCACCGCATCCCGGGACAGCTTCATCCTTCTGTACTTCTCAGCCTGGGCGCGGTCAAGAGGGGTGTAGAGCATCTTCAGCTCCAGCGCCCGCTGCACGAAAGGTCCGTCGCCGAACCAGAGGATAATGTCATCGCAGATATCTATACACTCATCCGCCTGTCCGGTCCTGTGATAAAGCCTTGCAAGCTCATAAGCCCATTCCTCGGTGAAATCCCGGCTTTTCAACTCCTCGAGTATCCCGATCAGGGTATTATCGTCCGCTCCTCTGGCCTTATTGATCCGGTAGCGGAGAATGTACTTCATGTCATCATGAGGGGCGATCTTCGTAAACTCCTCATAATGAGCTTCGGCGCTGTCAAGGTCATTGAGCGCGACCTCGCAGGAGGCGAGTTTGAATATTATCATCCTCCCTATCGGGGAACGCTCATGGGCGATGGAAAGAAGCTCGTGCTCCTCATTATAAAGCTTCGCACGATCCAGTATATCAGCCGCCTTCAGGATGGTGTTCACATTCTTCACCTTCCTGAAGTTCATTGCTTCAAGCATCATAAGACCCTCATCGCTCCTGCCGTGTGCGATGAGTTCCTCTATCTCGTCAAGCTTGCTCTTGTACTCTGTCTTTTCAGCCAAAATCTTAATCCCTCTCAGGCTCTGTCCTGCTTACGGCGCTCGCGGTTCTCATCGATCCATTCCACGACCCTTGAAAGACCGCCTTTTCTGAATATCTTCTTCACGCCCGTTGAATCATCTATCTCTTCCCTGGTCTTATCTATCATCTCTTTCGACTCGGGATCCACACTCTTCACATTAACATAACGTGCCCCGTCGGTGGGAAGCCCCTTCTTTACTATCAATGCGTTCGCGATACGGCCACCGATATAGTAGAGAAGCGCGACGACCGGAACTCCTATTATCATTCCCGGTATTCCGAAGAGGCCGCCGCCTATTATTATCGCGAACACCACCCAGAAGGGCGAAAGTCCGGTGGAATTTCCGAGTATCGCGGGACCTATGATATTTCCGTCTATCTGCTGAAGTATGATGACAAAGATCAGCATATAGATCCCCTGCACAGGATTATTCATGAATACCAGAAGCACCGTGGGTATGGCTCCTATGTAAGGTCCGAACACCGGGATGATATTGGTTATGCCTATCGTGAACGCACACAACACCGGGTAGGGAAAGCCGAAAAGTAAAAGGAAGAGATAACAGATAATTCCTATTATCAGCGAATCTATGAGCTTTCCGACTATGAAGCCGTAGAATATCTCCTTCGCCTTCCGTCCCACGTCCAATATCACGTTCGCGTGCTTCGTTTTGAATATCCCGTATATCAGTTTCTTCGTATGGCTCTTCAGCTTTTCCTTTTCAGTCAGCACGTAAATGGATGCTATGATCCCTATCAGCCATACGAGGACCAGACGCCCTATGGTGTAGCCCAGAGAAGCGATGGTGTTTATCATATTGTCACCCTCGCCGATGGAGAGCCGGTCCCTGAAATACGTAAGTATGATATTTAAGGTGTTTTCAATATTTTTGTCATCCTTCGCGGTCTGAAGGAAATCATGGAAGGAATGACCGGTGATATCGTCGAACCAGTCCACGACTCCCGCCACCTGAGTGTTCAGGTTCGCGATAAGGCTGTTTATCGAATCCACTATCTGCGGGATTATGATAACGAGGAAAACGACAACCACCGCGATCACGATGAGGAGCGTAATGACCGACGAAAAGACTCTCACGCCGTGTCTTGTGTCCCTCTCAAGTCGGGCGACTATAATGGACTCGTAATCCTCAGGTGTTTCCTTGCCAGCCTTCTTGAGCCGGGCCGTCTTTCTTGCAACCTTTCTTGTCGCCCGCTTTGCTGAAAGCTTAAGAAAGAAGGGAAGCATGACCTTTTCAAAAGCCTTCATTATCGGATTCATGAGAAAGGCCAGGACAAAGGCTATCAGTATCGGGGAAAGTATCCTGCCAAGTACCCTGAAAGCCGCTGAAAGTCCGTCGATCCTTGCTATGCAGAAGTAGATGATAAGAATGGCAGCTGCCGCGATCACGATGACAGAAGCTCTGAGAAGGTAGAACTTGTACCTCTCCTTCGTCATCCTCGGCTTTTCGGGATCTGCTCCTATGTTTTCCTCCCTGACATCCTCTTCTTTCACGCTTCTCTCCGATAATAATTGATGAGACAGCCGTCCAAAATGATCTCTATTTCATCATCCGTGAGACTGCCAAGAGAAAGCTTGATCTCCTGAAGTTCGGAGGAACCTTCCTTTATGACAAAGGCCTTGATCGCCTCTTTCTTTTCCGAAACGGCTTTCCTGATTCCGGGAACAAATATGAAGTCACCGAGCCCGAAGGAAAGCTTGTCCTCCTCCTCACCGGTAATGAAGGGAAGCATCCCCCAGTTGATAAGGTTGCTCCTGTAGCGCTTTGTGGCATATTCCTTTGCTATGTTTGCCCAGCCTCCAAGCACCTTCTGACAGGAAGCTGCCTGCTCACGGGCGGAGCCGTCACCCGGCTTGATCGCGAATACGACGCTTCCGACTCCGAAATTGTCATGATCCACATCGGGAAATACTTTCTTTACTGCATGAACTGCCTCGCGAAGGGGAGGAAGGGCTTCTCCTGCGCAATCTCCGTTCAATAGCGCGTCCTGAGCCTTTTTTACTTCCTTTGCCCGGGCTACATATCCGGGATCCTTCCTTGAGAGAGCAAATTCCGAAAGCCTGATGGGATTACTCCTGTAGGAGGATGTCTCTCCTGAAGGAATGAGCTCATCCGTAGTCGTAACAGGGTCGTGTATCTCTGAGACCACCCGAAGGAACAGGTTCTCGGGAAGCGGACTCATCACGGGCCAGTCCTTGATGTTCGGCCCTAATATAAGCTCCTCGTTCTGATCTGCTTTCTTGTAACCGTCAAATACCCGGTTTTCATATATCGCGCTGTCGAAGAAATACTTAGGCCGCGAAAAGCTGATCCCGTCAAGCTCGTCAGCGCCTGTGAGGATACCGCCGTTTGCGGCGGTCGCGGCGATCGAGCGTGCATCCATGAGGGCGACAGACGAGATCTGCCCCTCCTGGACCTTTGAGCCCTCGCGGTTCGGGAAATTCCTGGTGGAATGCCGTATTGAAAAGCCCTTATCGGAGGGCGTATCGCCTGCGCCAAAGCAGGGACCGCAGAAAGCAGTCTTTAATATGGCACCTGTCTGAAGAATATCAGCCGCGCATCCGTTCTTCACAAGCTCCATATATACAGGCACTGAAGCAGGATAAACCGAAAGCGTGAAGCCGCCGTTTCCTATATACTTTCCACGGAGGATGTCCGCGGCATCCGTCAGGTTTTCAAAGGATCCGCCGGCGCAGCCCGCTATGATGCCCTGGTCAACAAGGAAATCCTTTCCTCTGACCTTCTCTGAAAGCCCAAGGGTTACACGGCCTGAAAAAGCCTCCTGTGCGCGCTTCTCGGTCTCATCAATGATGTCCTTCATATTTGCCTTGAAATCAGCTATGGTAAAGGCGTTTGAAGGATGGAAGGGCATCGCTATCATAGGACGAAGCTCTGAAAGATCTATCTCTATCACGCCGTCATAGTAGGCTTCGTCTTTCGGTGAAAGCTGTTTGTAAGCTTCCGGCCTTTTGTGGATCGCGAAATATTCTTCCGTCTTTTCATCTGTGATCCAGATGGACGAAAGGCAGGTGGTCTCGGTCGTCATCACATCCACGCCGATACGCTCGTCCATGGTGAGGTTCTTCACTCCCGGTCCGGCAAATTCAAGAACGGCATTCTTTACGAAGCCTGAGGAAAAGACCTCTCCAATAAGCGCGATTGCGATGTCCTGGGGTCCAACGCCGAAAGGCAGTTCTCCCTTAAGGTAGACGAGCACGACTCTTGGCATATCGATGTCGTAGGTCCTTTTCAGGAGCTGCTTCACAAGCTCGGGACCACCCTCACCCATGGCCATCGTCCCAAGGGCGCCGTACCTGGTGTGTGAGTCGGAGCCGAGTATCATGGCGCCGCACTCGGCAAGCATCTCTCTTGCATACTGATGGATAACCGCCTGATGCGGAGGAACGTAGATCCCGCCGTACTTTTTCGCGGCGGAAAGCCCGAACATGTGGTCATCCTCGTTTATGGTGCCGCCAACCGCGCAGAGCGAGTTGTGACAGTTCGTAAGAACATAGGGAACCGGAAATTCCGTAAGACCCGAAGCCCTCGCAGTCTGGATTATCCCCACATAGGTAATGTCGTGGCTCGTAAGCTTATCAAAACGTATCTTAAGCTTTTCATCATCTGGGCTTTCGCTGTGGGCGTGAAGGATAGACCAGGCGAGAGTGCCTTTTTTTGCCTCATCCTTCGATACCTGGGAATCCTCTTTGATCTCGGTCTGATTGTAAAGATATGCGCCGTCTTTTATTATCTTCATGATTTTTTCCCGAAGAGCCCGAAGCCCTTCTTTTTACCGGACTTGTCCTTGTCATCGGAGCCGTCCTTGTTCTCATCCTTCCACTTGAAGTATTCATCATCAAGATCCGCGGAAACGGCAGCTATGGTCTCATCCGCGATCTTGTCCGCATCATCCGGAGAAAGAGGCTCCTTCACATCAGATACCGGTTCACCCGTTTCTACATCGAGCCCGTTTGCGCGGAAGTATTCTTCATTGACCTTGATCTCAGGCTTGATCGCAGAGAAATCTTTTTCTTTTTCCTTTCCCTGCTCTTTTACCTTACCCTTCGAGGATCCCTTCTTTCCGCTCTCGAGCCTCTCCTTCTCTTTTTGAAGCCGGAGATTTTCGTCCTCGATCAGGTTCGTGTACTTCTGGGTATCTATGAGATCCTGAAGGGAGCTCTTCAGATCAAGGCGGTTTTTCTTGACTTCCTCTTTCTTCTCCTTGATGCGGGCTAAGAATTCCTCATAAACAGCTGCATATCCTTCTGCAGTTGCGGCTAACTCCGCCTCCACATCCTGCAACGATCTGTCAGCATAAAGAACGGACGCCGCATAGATGTCGTCCGCTTTTCTCCTCGCATCAAAGACAATGCTCTCCGCCTGCTTCTGCTGACGCCTTTCAGCCTTGTCACGGCTTGCGGATGTCATCTCGTATTCATCGAGCAGATCATAGATGCAGTCATTCAATTGTTTGAGAAGATCCATCATGTCGTTCTTGTCGATGATGACTGTTCTCTTGCTGTTGTTGTACGGAACAGATTTTGAAAAAAGGACGTGAATCTTTCTCAGAACTTCTTCGGTCCTGTCTCGAGCTGCCATAGCAGGTTGTGACCTCCATTTGATTATTTTTAAAAAACGAAACAACCTCGCGTGCCTGCGGCACGCTCGGTCGTGGCTTATTTCGAATGAACCGGGCGCCCTGCTTCGAACCTCGGCAAAGGAGAGCTTACTCAATGCAACAGCTCAACCCAGGCGACCCTGCGGCACCCGGAAGATCCCGTTTAGTGCTGCTTTGTTCCCAACCTGACACGGTTCGCGGGTTTCCGCCGCGCAGGACCCAGATCTCAACACCGCGCAAAAAGGGCTGACCTTCACTTCAAATCCTAGGCAGGGCATCATCTCGGCATATAGCGGACTTCCGATACAGGGGACCGCTGCTCCCCCGACTGCCCGGACCAAATTATTCTACATTAAACGCTCTTTCTTATCAAGTTATAATGACATCGTGACCTCGCGCCCCGAAGGAATATACTTTCTGTAAGTGACTCCTGCGGCATCAAGCATCCTCTTTGACGCTATTGTAGAGGGCGCGGATGCGTATTTGTCGCTGTCGTATATTATCTCCCTGATACCGCTCTGTATGATGGCCTTCGCGCATTCATTGCACGGAAAGAGCGATACATACAGCTTCGAACCCTCAAGCGTTCCGCCCCTGTAATTCAGTATGGCGTTCAGCTCTGAGTGGGTGGTGTAAAAATACTTGTTCTCAAGCGGGTCTCCATCCCTGTTCCAGGGAAAATCATCATCAGAGACGCCGTTCGGAAAACCGTTGTAGCCCATGGAAAGGATCTTGTTGTCCTGACTGACTATACAAGCTCCCACCTGCGTATGGGGATCCTTCGAGCGCATTCCCGAAAGAAAGGCAATGCCCATAAAATACTCGTCCCACGTAATATAATCCGTCCTCTTGCAGCCTTTCATCTTTTTTCAGTCATCCTCCCTTACAAATATTCCGTCATCCTCAAGCATCGCCACCAGCTTCGTTATAGTTGTCTTTATGAGCTCAAAGCAGAGCCCGTAGCTTTGTATCGTCCCCCCGTAGGGGTCCATTATCTCCAGCTGATCCCCCACATAGTCCGAAAGTACCCTCACATTCTCCCCTCTCGCACTCTCAAAGGAGGAGAGTATGTCCGCTCTTTCACGGGCCTCCATGGTAAAGATGATGGTACGATCCGTGATCTCGTAGTTCTTGAGAGCTCTCGCCTTGAGGCCATCTGTTTCTATATCGTTGCCTATCATCACGGCATCCGCCTTCGGATTCAGCGGTTCCTCAAAGGCGACATGGATGCCTCTCGAAAAGACCTCCACATCCTTTTTGTTGTAGATCACGGAAAATAATGCCGCAGCCATTGGCGCCCGCGACAGACCGTCAGAATCAGCAAATATTATCCTTGTAACCCTGTTCATATCTCCAGAATATCATGTCCTGCTGCCTTAAGAAGCCTGTTCATTATGGCTCCGCCAAGGCGCGGTGTATCAAAGCTCTCTGAAAAGATCCGCCCGACCCCGTCACAGTCGCACTGACGCAGTACTGAAAAAAGGTTTTGGGCGATCTCATCATCATGTTCAAATCGTCCGATGTCGTAGACCTTCACGCCATCAAGTCCCTCATAATGGCTTAAATTCTCATCCGCACAGATAATGGCGGACTTCCCGCCGCTCTGCGCAAAGGAGAGTGCCTCCTTTATTATCCTTTCAAAGACCGGCTCGCTGGAAGCGCTCTTTTTTTCGACTATCGTAAGGCGTGCCTTCGGGGCATAATGCCTGTATCGCATTCCCGGTGCCTTCGGCGGTGCGCTGCTTTCCACGCCTTCTATAGCGGGATCTACAGAAACTTCCCCCAGCACCTTTGAAAGCTCGCCTCTTGTGATAAAGCCCGGACGGAGTATCACGGGTATGTCCTCTGTGAGGTCTATTATCGTAGACTCAAGCCCTATGTCAACAGAGCCCGCGTCGATTATCATATCAACCTTCCCATCAAGGTCTTCTATCACATGCTCCCCTGATGTGGGAGAGGGCCTTCCGCTTGTGTTCGCGGAGGGAGCGGCTATCATCCTGCCGGATTCCCTGATGAGCGCGTTTGCGATCGGGTTCGAGGGAAAGCGCACGGCAACGGTCGAAAGCCCGCCTGTGGTCTCTCTTGGTATCAGCGGCTCGCCTTCCCGCTGGTTCACTATCATGGTGAGGGGACCGGGCCAGAAGGCATCGGACAG
Source organism: uncultured Lachnospiraceae bacterium (assembly GCA_900313435.1). Classification (GTDB taxonomy): domain Bacteria; phylum Bacillota; class Clostridia; order Lachnospirales; family Lachnospiraceae; genus RUG306. The sequence goes on from OMRF01000272.1 coordinate 12,285, forward strand.
AGCCTTCATCGCGGGGCTTATCTTTCCTGCGATCTCTGCGAGCTGGCTTATGTACGCAATGTGTACAATGAGTGGATTGTCGGAGGGACGTCCCTTTGCCTCGTATATCTTTTTCGCGGCCTTTTTGTTCACGGCGTCCGCGCCGAGACCGTACACAGTCTCTGTCGGAAAAGCGACGAGACCTCCGCGCCTTATTATTTCCGCGGCTTCATCAAGGACTTTCGCGCCCTCCTCCGAGTGAAGGGCCTCTTCCCCTAAAAGCCTTGCTATCTTTGTTTTCATCGCATATAGGTAATGATAATGTCCCAGATCGAATTCTTATCCTGACCGTTCTTCCAGAAGGCTCCGCCGGCAAGACGATTATCCTTCATGGTCTGAAGCTTCAGGATCAGGGACTGCTCGTCCTCCAGCCAGCATTGGAATACGGAATTGTCCTTTTTAAACTCGACGACATTCTGTCCCATCTCCTCGCTCCAGATGGGAACCGCCTTGTTCTCCTCTATCCACGCGTCGGTATTGTCCATTGAAAGCACATTTGAAGTCACTGAGTTTCCCTTGATCTCCCACACCCTTGTATAGAAAGGCATTCCGAGGATGATCTGATCGGCGGGAACATCTTTTTTCGTATCCTCTATGCCCTTCTTTACGAAGGGAAGGGAGGCGACGCTTCCGGCTTCTTTGCTCCCGGCCCAGTGCTCATCATATGCCATTATCACTACATAGTCGGCGTAATCGGCCTGATTCGCCCTGTCGTAGAATGCAGTGGAGGCCGTAGGAACATAATTGTCCACGGAAAGAACGATCTCATTTGCCTCGCACTTCAGTGAAAGTTCCCTGATGAACTGGCGGTAGCCGTCGGCGGCCTTTGCCGGAAGCGACTCAAAATCGATGTTGATCCCGTCAATACCCGTGCTGATCGCAGCGGCCAGAATATTGTTCACGAGGGTGTCGCGGGATGAGACCGTGTTGAGGAGAAGGGCTGCGTCCGTCTTTATGTCAATATTGTTCACTGTAGCCCAGACCTTTACTCCCGCGTTGTGGCAGGTCTTCACATAGGCTGTGGAGGCATAGCTCTCAAGGTTTCCGTTGTTGTCGGAGACCACATACCATGTGGGAGCCATGACATTCACGCCCTTTGCCTTTTCCAGGATATTCGAGATGCTGTTATTCTGAACCTGTGTATTGACCTGATGCCATAGAAGACAGATCTTCTTGTTCGAGGTAATGTGGTTGTAAACCCGGTCGGGGAGACGTTTTGCATTCACAGACTCTGTTGTGTCGGAAAGACACTTGTTCTCAACATAGCCCAGAACACCGGTGTCCGTGAGGACCTGTGACCACTTCCCGTAATTTGCAAGAACCTTTACGCCCTCACCCTTCGTTGCATCTTCAAGGATCTTGCTCTTAACTCCACCGTTCTTTCTGACTGCCGTATCACGGGTCAGTGAGGCGGTAAGGATCTTCGTTCCGGCGGTCCCGATCGCTATCCGGTTGGGAGTCTGGTACCTGGTATAATCAATGTCAGTAAAAAGCTTAATAAAATCAAGCGAGAGGAACACATCATAGCCATCCTTCAAAAGAACAGACTTTCCGAGATCCTTGTCGCTCTTTCCTATGGTATAAGAAGAGGAATCAAGTTCCGCGGTTATGAGCTCCTTGTCCGTGGCGTAACGGAGTATTCCGTTGTCCTCGTCATAGGTATAGCCGCGGTCAAAGTTAGTCTTTAAGAAATTGAGCTCAAGATAGGCGTTGCCGTTCGCGTCGACTCTTCCTTCCCTGACTGCGCCCTTCTTATCCGGATCATATTCCCCGTCCACTATCACCGCAGCGTCATTATCCTCCTTAAGGACAAAGAACTCTGAAAGCTCCATGTGCTCCTTTGTGGGTGAGTAGCGCCAATAGAGAACGCCTATCGCGACGGAAAGCGCTCCCACAAGAACAAGGATGATAATGACAAGGCTCTTTTTGTTTGCAGCAAAAAAAGCGGGGAAGCCCTTGCGGCCTCCACCATTGCCACCTTTTTTTCCGGGCTTTTTGGGAGGGACACCTCCGCCCGATCCAGCGGCTCCGGCACCCGGATCCCTGTCTTTTTCGCCGTCAGCTGCGTTTGAGCTTGACCTTATGCTCATAAAGTCAGGCTCACCGGGGGCGTTCTGGATCGGCTGCATCACAGTACCCTGCTGCCCGATGATCTCGTTTTCAAATCCCTGTGCCGA
>OMRF01000336.1 GCA_900313435.1 uncultured Lachnospiraceae bacterium
ACTCGACAATGCTGCCGGAGAGATGAAGAGATCCTGCGACAATGCAATGAGGGCGATGGAGAGCCTTATCGATTCAAACAACAACGTGACCCTTTCCGTTCAGGAGATAGGCAGGACCATTCAATCTACAAACGAGTCAGCGAAGGCTATTGATCAATTCTCTGAGGCGATCACGGATATTGCTTCACAGACGAACCTGCTGTCACTGAATGCTTCCATAGAGGCGGCAAGGGCAGGAGAGGCAGGACAGGGCTTCGCGGTCGTCGCGGACGAGATCAGGAAGCTCGCCGACCAGTCCAAGGAGTCTGCTGACCAGATCAAGGAAATAGTTGTAAGACTTCTTGCCGACGCCGAGGCATCGGTAGATGTTATGAAGAAGCTTGACGCGAACTGCGAGGAGCAGTCACAGCATCTTCAGAGCACAAAGGGCGATATGCAGAATATGCTGGATTCCGTGGGCTCAGTGAGCCAGAGTACGGAAGTGATCTCACAGAGGATCACCCGCCTCGACGACGAGAAGAATTCGCTCATCGAGATAGTCACGGATCTCTCCGCGATATCTCAGGAGAATGCGGCTTCCACACAGCAGACAAACGCATCTATGGAAGAGCTTTCAGCAACCTTCTCGATCATCAACCAGTCGGCGGAGGATCTCCAGCACGACGCGGAGAAGTTGAAGGAACTCATAAGCTACTTCTCATAAGGAGAACAATAACAATAAAAAGGCGCGCCGGATATCCGGCGCGCCTTTATTCTTTTACAGACCATCTACTGTCCATTTGCTTCTCTTGCACGTTGGTTATTTATCATATCTCTTTTTCTGAGTCTGGGGTCCAGGATCCGCTTCCTTATACGAAGGGATTCCGGCGTCACCTCAAGGAGCTCGTCATTTTCAATGAAGTCGAGAGCCTGCTCGAGAGACAGGCGCTTTGGCGGAGTGAGTACGAGAGCCTCGTCGGAAGAACTTGTCCTCGTATTTGTGAGGTGCTTTTTCTTGCAGACGTTTAATTCTATGTCTTCGGCTTTTCCGGATTCGCCTACTATCATCCCGGAATAGACCTTTTCTCCGGGACCGATGAAGAGCGTTCCCCTGTCCTGGGCGGAGAAGAGTCCGTATGTCACGGATTCTCCTTCTTCAAAGGCGATGAGGGAGCCCTGCCTCCTGTAGGCGATGTCCCCCTTGTAGGGTTCGTACGAATCAAATATCGTATTTATGATCCCGTTGCCCTTGGTGTCTGTGAGGAAATCGCCCCTGTAACCGATGAGGCCTCTGGAAGGAATGCGGAATTCAAGGCGTGTATAGCCGCCCGTGATGGGATTCATTGAAAGGAGTTCGCCCTTCCTCATTCCCAGCTTTTGTATAACGACTCCGGTGAACTCCTCAGGAACATCGATATAAGCTATCTCGATGGGCTCGGTCTTCTTCCCGTTCTCGTCAGTATGATAGAGGACTTCTGCCTTTGATACGGCAAATTCATAGCCTTCGCGCCTCATGGTCTCTATGAGGACGGAAAGATGAAGCTCTCCTCTTCCGGAGACCTTGAAGCAGTCCGCGCTTTCGGTTTCCTCTACACGCAGTGACACATCGGTATTCAGCTCCTTAAAAAGCCGATCCCTTATATGACGTGAGGTGACCCACTTTCCTTCCGTACCTGCGAAGGGAGAGTCGTTCACCATAAAGTTCATGGCTATGGTCGGCTCCGATATCTTCTGGAAGGGGATGGCCTTCGGGTCATCGGGACCGCAGATCGTGTCTCCCACATGGAGGTCGGCAATGCCTGAAAGAGCGACTATATCTCCGAAGGAGGCGGTATCGACATCCACCCTCTTTAAGCCGTCAAACTGATAGAGCTTTGTGATCCTTACCTTTTCAAGCTTATCCTTGTCGTGATGGTTTACGACGACAGCGTCGGAATTAAGCTTCAGTGTGCCGTTTGAGATCTTTCCTATCCCTATCCTTCCTACATATTCATTGTAGTCTATCGTAGAGATGAGCATCTGCGCGTTTGCCTCCGGGTCACCCTCCGGGGCCGGTATGTGCTCTAATATCGTATCAAAGAGGGGAGCCATATCCTTTTTTTCGTCGGTGAGCTCCTTTATGGCATAGCCGTCTCTGGCCGAAGCGAAAACAAAGGGACTTTCCAGCTGGTCCTCCGTGGCATCCAGATCCATGAAAAGCTCCAAGACTTCGTCAATGACCTCGTTCGGCCTCGCCTCGGGTCTGTCTATCTTGTTGATGCAGCAGACTATGGGAAGATCCAGAGCGAGGGCCTTCATCAGGACGAACTTGGTCTGGGGCATCACGCCTTCAAAGGCGTCAACCACAAGGACGCAGCCGTCCACCATCTTGAGTACACGCTCTACCTCCCCGCCGAAATCCGCGTGACCGGGAGTGTCGACAATGTTGATCTTGGTGTCCCGATACTGTACGGCTGTATTCTTTGAGAGGATGGTGATACCGCGCTCACGCTCTATGTCGCCGGAATCCATCACCCTTTCCTTTACTTCTTCATTCTCACGAAAAACTCCGCTCTGCTTGAGAAGATTGTCCACAAGGGTGGTCTTCCCGTGGTCGACATGGGCTATGATTGCAACGTTCCTGATATCTTCTCTTTTTTCCTTCATGACACAAAAACTCCGAAATATTCTTACTTCTGTTTTTACACACAACTTTTCTATTTTATCATGTAAAAATGCAATTTCAAGGTCTCTATTGTGGCTTTGCTATTTATCTTATGCTGTGGTAATATAGCAAGGTTTAAACGGCGTGATATTATCACCGCCTAAAACAGTAAACTATGGTTATAAAAGGAGAATCGGTAATACAAGATGAATGAAGGTTCTGTCCGCGTTTATTACGGTAACGGCGCGGGAAAGTCCTCCGCCGCACTCGGCTATGCTCTTCGCGCGGCTGCTGACGGGAAGACTGCCATTATCATACAGTTTCTGAAGGCAGAGGTGAATTACGATTATCTTTCGAAGCTTGAACCTGAGATCAGGATATTTCGCTTCGAAAGGACGAAGGAATGCTTTTCCGAACTTTCTGAAGAAGACCAGGAGGATGAGAAGCGAAACATCAGGAACGGGGTTGCCTTTGCAAAGAAGGTGCTTTCCACAGGAGAGTGTGATCTTCTCATACTTGATGAGATACTCGGAGCGCTCGATGAGGGGATAGTTCCTGAGGAAGAGGTGGTGAGCACACTCGCCCAGGCAGGTGAAGGCATGGAGGTCATATTGACGGGGAGAGCTCTTCCGGACACCATCAGGGAAGAGGCTTCCTTTGTCTACAACATCATTCCCGAAAAGGAGGGAAAAGATAATGCCGGTATTTAAAGGAGCGGGAGTCGCTATAATCACTCCCATGAAGGAAAATGAGGAAGTAAATTACACAAAGCTCGAAGAGCTCATCAATAAACAGATAGATGCGGGAACCGACGCCATCATCATAGTCGGTACTACCGGTGAGGGAAGCACTCTCTCAATGGAGGAGCACAGGTGTACGATCAAGAAGGCCGTTGAGTTCGTTCACGGCAGGATCCCTGTTGTGGCCGGCACCGGCTCAAACTGCACGAAGACAGCGATACAGCTTACAAAGGAGGCTGAGGAGGACGGCGCCGACGCTGCCCTTATAGTCACCCCTTATTACAACAAATCAACGCAGGAAGGTCTTTACAGGCATTATGCGATGATAGCGGATGAGACATCTCTTCCCATCATCATGTACAATGTGCCCGGAAGGACCGGGACGAACATCCTCCCGGAGACTGTGGCAAGGCTCATCCGTGACAAGGAGAACATCGTCGGGGTAAAGGATGCTACCGCAAATATGGCGCAGAGCTCGAAAATGATGTATCTCACCGACGGAAAGATGGATCTTTATTCAGGAGAGGACGGTCTCGTTGTTCCGCTCCTTTCAATAGGCGCGATAGGCGTGATCTCAGTGGTATCCAATGTGTTGCCGACGGAGGTTCACGATATGTGTCAGGCATGGTTTGATGGAGATAGTGAAAAGGCGGCAACTATGCAAAGACGCCTCATCCCCATGGTAGACGCGCTCTTCTGTGAGGTGAACCCTATTCCCGTGAAGAACGCCATGAATATGATGGGACTTGAGGTGGGACCGCTCCGGGCTCCGCTCTATGATCTTTCACCGGAGCACAGTGAGTATATGAAGGGTGTTCTGAAAGATTATAAGTTAATTTGAATGGAGTGAGAATGAAACGGTTCATCATAAACGGCGTGAACGGACATATGGGAGCCGTTCTCGAGGAAATGATAAAAAATGATCCTGAGTGCGAGACAGTATGCGGTATAGATCCCTTCGGTGAAAAGCCCCATGATTTTCCGGTATTCAGGAGCATAGATGAATGTACGGAAGGCGCTGACTGTCTCATAGATTTTTCGACTGCGGCAGGAGTGCCCGCCCTTCTTTCGGGTTGCGTAGCGAAAGGGCTTCCTGTGGTGCTTTGTACGACAGGGCTTTCCGATGAAGCGCTCGAAGGTGTCAAAAAGGCTTCTGTCAGCATTCCGATACTCCGTTCTGCAAATATGTCCCTCGGGATAAATGTTATAGCCGATCTTCTCAGAAAGGCAGCGAAGGTTTTTGCTCCTGCGGGTTTTGATGCAGAGATAGTAGAGACGCATCACAACAGAAAGCTTGACGCGCCTTCAGGTACAGCGCTCCTTCTTGCCGATGCTGTTAAGGAAGGAAGCGGCAAGGAATATGAGTATATCTACGGACGGAGTGACAGAAGAGAAAAGAGAGGCAGCAGAGAACTTGGTATCTCGAGCGTCCGTGGCGGAAATGTGGCCGGGATCCATGACGTGATGTTCCTCGGTGAAGACGAGATCATCACGATAAGCCATCAGGCTACCAGCCGGAACGTTTTTGCCCACGGCGCGGTTGAGGCTGCCAAGTTCCTTTCTGGGAAAAAGCCGGGGCTTTATGACATGGCGGATGTCATCGCATCAAAGGACTGAGGACCGGTTCTCTTTTCTTCAGGCTTTCCTTCACATCGATGATCCTCTGGTTTTCACTGCCCCTGAAGGGAAGTGAGATATTCTTTTTCTCAATGAGGAAGGGACCGTCCACAAGGATATCCGTACAGGATAGGATATCTTCCGTGTATTTTGTGCAGCAACGCATTTTTTCATCAAAGAGCTCTTCAAAGGTGAAACCGGTATAGATCCAGACGGTCTTCTTTTGCAGAGCTTTTTTAAGTTCCAGGAGAAATGGCAAAAGAGCCTCCTGATTTTCCGGCTCCATGGGCTCACCGCCGAGTATGCTGATGCCGTCCACATAGGAGGGCGAAAGGGAATCCATTATCTTCGACTTCGTTTCTTCATCGAAGGGGAGACCGTTTGAAAAATCCCACGTCTCTTTGTTGAAGCATTCTATGCAGTGGTTCCTGCAGCCCGATACAAAGAGGCTTGTGCGTACTCCTGTTCCGTTTGCGATATCGCAGTAATATATTTTTGAATAGTTCATAATTAATCTTTCCGTAACAGCAAAAAAAGTTGTTCACATTTTAATCATAATAGTGTAATATGGCAATACGGCACAAGATATTGTGCTCTTATTTTGACTTTAGACAATATATAGTTTTTCGGAGGTTGCAATGGAAGTCCGCACGAACATCATCAAGAGGAATGGCGCAGAGGTACGCTTCGATATAGAAAAGATCGTAAACGCCATACAGTCCGCGAATAAGGAGGTGGATGAGATCCACCGTCTTTCCGAGGTCCAGATAAGGGCAGTGGCTGATTCGATAGCCCATCAGGTCGCGGAGTCGCCTCACGCCGTAAACGTTGAGGATATCCAGGATATGGTCGAAAAAGGGATAATGGAGATGCGGGGGTATGAGGTCGCGCGTCTCTACGTGAGATACAGATATACGAGAGAGCTTTCGAGGAAATCAAACACTACCGACAACGGGATACTCGCTCTCATTGACCGAATGAATGAGGAGGTCAAGCAGGAGAATTCCAACAAGAACCCCGTCATCAATTCCACTCAGAGAGACTATATGGCGGGAGAGGTCTCCAAGGATCTTACCAGAAGGATACTCCTTCCTCCGGATATAGTGAAGGCGCATGAGGAGGGCATTATCCATTTCCATGACATGGATTATTTTGCGCAGCGTGAGCACAACTGTGACCTCATCAATCTTGAGGACATGCTTCAGAACGGCACCGTGATCTCGGAGACTCTCATCGAAAAACCTCACAGCTTCTTTACAGCCTGCAATGTGACTACCCAGATCGTGGCTCAGGTGGCGTCAAATCAGTACGGAGGTCAGAGCTTTACTCTGTCCCACCTCGCCCCCTTCGTTGATATCTCAAGACAGAAGATCAAGGAAGAGGTCATTGCTGAAAGAAAGGCCTGCGGCGAAGCTCTTGATGAAGAGATAATCAAAAGGACGACGGAGATGCGTCTCAAAAAAGAGGTTGAGAGCGGCATCCAGACCATACAATACCAGCTCATCACTCTCATGACCTGCAACGGCCAGGCTCCCTTTGTGACTGTGTTCATGTATCTTGACGAGGTTCCCGAGGGGCAGACGAGAGAAGATCTTGCGATGATAATAGAGGAGTTCATCAAGCAGAGGAAGGAAGGCGTGAAGAACGAGAAGGGCGTATGGGTGACGCCTGCCTTCCCGAAGCTCATATATGCGCTTGATGAGGATAATGTCTACGAAGACAGCAAATATTATTATCTTACGAAGATGGCTGCGGAATGCACGGCAAAGAGGATGGTGCCCGATTATATCTCGGCGAAGGTCATGAGAGAATTAAAGAGCGGCAACGTCTATACCTGCATGGGCTGCAGATCTTTCCTCACGGTGGAGGATTCCCAGAAAAACCCTGACGGCACGAACAAGTTCTACGGACGATTTAACCAGGGCGTTGTCACCATCAATCTTGTGGATGTGGCATGCTCGTCCGAGGGTGATATGGACAGGTTCTGGGAGATCCTTGATGAAAGACTCGAGCTCTGTCACAGGGCACTCCGCTGCAGGCATGAGAGGTTGAAGGGGACTGTATCCGATGCCGCGCCGATACTCTGGCAGTACGGAGCTTTGGCACGCCTTAAGAAGGGTGAGACCATAGACAAGCTCCTCTACAACGGCTACTCCACCATCTCCCTCGGATACGCCGGACTTTCCGAAATGTGCTACAGGATGCTGGGGGTTCCGCACACGGATCCGCAGGGAAGGGATTTCTCGCTTTCGGTAATGCAGAGGCTGAATGATGCCTGCAGGCAGTGGAAGGAAGCTGAGCACATCAGCTATTCGGTTTACGGAACACCTATGGAATCCACCACCTACAGGTTCGCGAAGTGTCTGCAGAAGCGCTTCGGTATCATTAAGCATGTCACTGACAAGAACTACATTACCAATTCCTATCATGTTCATGTGACAGAGGATATAGACGCGTTCACGAAACTCACCTTTGAAAGTGACTTCCAGAAGCTCTCTCCGGGCGGAGCCATTTCCTATGTGGAGGTTCCGAACATGCAGAGCAACATTCCGGCTGTGCTTGCGATAATGAAGCACATCTATGATCACATCATGTATGCGGAACTGAATACAAAGTCGGATTACTGTGAGGTCTGCGGCTATGACGGTGAGATACAGATAGTGACCGATGATAATGGAAAGCTGGTGTGGGAATGTCCCAACTGCGGAAACCGTGATCAGTCAAAGATGTCTGTGGCAAGGCGGACCTGCGGTTATATCGGAACACAGTTCTGGAACCAGGGAAGGACTCAGGAGATCAAGGACAGAGTGCTTCATCTCGGAACGGATGATTTTTCGCCTGAAGGCGACAATATAGAAAAAACCGCGTGATCTAAGAAAGGAAGAGGGGTTATGGATTTTAACGAGGAGTACAAAAGCAAGCTGGTATCGGCTGACAAGGCGGTCTCTGTCATCAAGAGCGGGGACTGGGTGGACTTTGGGTGGTGCACAAATACTCCCGAGGCCTGTGACAAGGCGCTTGCGAAAAGGACGGATGAGCTCTTTGACGTGAATCTGAGGGGAGGGATCCTTTATCATACTCCTGCCATATTTGAGCGTGAGGATGCGGGAGAGCATTTCACCTGGAATTCCTGGCACATGACGGGAGTTGAGAGGAAGCTGATAGGAAGGGGCTGCGCCTTCTATGCGCCGCTCAAGTATTCTGAGCTTCCCCGTTATTACAGGGAAAACATAAAGCATCTTAATGTGTCCGTCTTTCAGGTTTCACCGATGGACAACGGCGGCTACTTC